>JAHDXX010000078.1 GCA_023384025.1 Sphingomonadaceae bacterium | reverse complement strand
CCTCGTCATGACCACCATCTCGCCCGAAGCCCCGGTGACCGTTGCCGTCGATACGCGCGCCTGGCAGGCCCTTAGCCTGCGTTGGGCGGCGCTGCATGATGCTGCCGCAGCCGTATCGATGCTGGCCGGGCTCGCTCCGGAAAAGCCGGATTCGATCGTGCGCGGATTCCCTGCCCGGGCGCGCGACCACGCGGGCAAGCGATTTGCCCTTGTCGAGCACGGTCTCGCAGACATGGCGGCTTTCATGCAGCCGGGCCTTGCCGCGCTGTTGGCGGTCAATGCGCGCGGGCAGGATGCGACCGCCCCGGCGCTGGCGCTGTGGCGGGAATTCCACGCTGCCCGCGCAGCGGTCATGGCACTGGTGCCTGCAGACGGGAACGCGCGGCGCACGGCCTGAAGGCGCAGGCCTCATCCGTGACTTGACCTCGTTCGCATTATGTTCCAATCGGCCGGGCATGGACCTGTCCGGCGTGCCCCCCCTCAATCCCGATGCCCTCGCGGTGGCGCGCGGCATTGCGCGCCTGTTTGCCCGCAACGATATCTGGTGCCTGCCGGAAATGCCGCTGCGGGGTGGTCGCCGGGCCGACCTGATGGGGATCGATGCCAAGGGGCAGGTGGTGATCGTGGAGATAAAGGTCTCCCGCGCAGACTTGCTCGGCGACGGGAAATGGCCCGACTATCTCGACCACTGCGACCGCTTCTTCTGGGGCCTGCCGCCTGCGCTCGATCGCGGCCCGCTCGAAAACGAGGACTTCCGTCCCGATTGCTGCGGCGTGATCGTGGCCGACGGGTACGATGCTGAAATCGTCCGCCCGGCACCGTTGCAGCCGCTGGCAGCCGCGCGGCGCAAGGTCGAGGTCGAGCGACTGGCGCGGGCCGCCTTGCGCCGCCAGCTGGTCGCGCGCGATCCGGAATGTGCCGGCTGGCTGCCGGGCGACTGACGGTCGCGGCATGGAAATGCGCAGGGCGAACATAAGGCGGCTGCAGGGCTGGCAGCCGCGCGCGGACTAAGGCATAGGCTCGGCTGCATGAACCAAGCCATCCTCGTATCTGCCCTGGCGATGACAGCGATCGTGGCGGTGCGCTACCTGCTGGTGAGCGGGGCATTCGCCTGGGCGACCGGCTTCGTGCGGCCGGGGCTCTACGCCCGCCTGCGCCCGCAGATCAGGCGCGAGATCGGCTGGTCGCTCCTGTCGGCGGCGATCTATGGCGTTCCCGCCGGGGTTGTCGCCTGGGGCTGGCAGGAACGGGGCTGGACCCGGATCTACACCGACCTTGCGGAATTCCCCCTGTGGTATCTGCCGCTGTCGCTGCTGGCTTACCTGTTCCTGCACGACACCTGGTTCTACTGGACCCACCGCTGGATGCATCGCCCCCGCTGGTTCCGGATTGCCCATGCCGTGCATCATGACAGCCGTCCGCCGACGGCCTGGGCGGCGATGAGCTTCCATCCGGTGGAGGCTGTGACCGGCGCGATCGTGATCCCGCTGCTGGTGTTCCTGATCCCGATCCACGTTGCCATGCTGGCCACTGTGCTGGCGATCATGACGATCATGGGCGTGACAAACCACATGGGATGGGAGATGTTCCCCCGCGCCCTCGTTCATTCCCGGTTGGGCGGCTGGCTGATAACTGCCAGCCATCACCAGCGTCATCACGAGCACTATTTATGCAACTACGGCCTCTATTTCCGTTTCTGGGATCGCCTGTGCGGGACCGATCGCGGCCTGTCCGACAGCTTTGCGCGCTAGCGCTGTCTGCTGTCGGAGCGACAGTGCTGACCGGCGCAGCCGGGCCGGGCACCAAGGTAACGGTCACCGTGACCGAGATCCGCTCGACCAAGGGGGTGGTGCGGGCCTGCATGACCACCGACCCGAAAAAGTTCCCGCGCTGCCGCGGCGTGGCCGGGGCGCACAGTGCCGTGGTTCCGGCCAAAGGCTCTGTCACGCTCACCTTTACCGGTGTTCAGCCGGGCAAATACGCGATTGCCCTGCTTCATGACGAGAACGAGAACGGCAAGGCCGACCGCGCCATCGGGATGATGCCCAAGGAAGGCTTCGGCTTCTCGCGCGATGCCAAGGTCCGGATGGGGCCGCCCAAGTTCGGCGAGGCCGTGTTCGAGGTCGGCGGCGAGCCGGTGAGCCAGACGATCCGCATGCGCTACATGCTCTGACGCGATCCCCTGACACGGGGGCGGTCCCGCTCGCACTTGCTGTCATGACGTCACCAGAAGAGTTGCGCGCACAACTTAACGGTATGTTTACCATGCAGCGCCACAAGGTCCCTTCGAACCACATGGGGGCTTGGCTCAGGTCATGGACACACTGCGCGGACATTTCGACGGATCCCGTCCGGACGACGATCGCGACGACTACGCCGGCGAAGACGATACCGGCATCGAATCGCCGCCGGCCGGTATCGGTACCGACGAGCGCCGGATGCAGGTGCGGGCCTACAATTTCTGGGCCAGCCTGCTGCAGGATCGCAATTTTCCGGCGATCGAGGAACTCGAGCCCGACCAGCTGCCCGACTTCGGACCGCACAGCGTGTTGCTCGACTTCTCGCGCGGGATCGAGGATCCGCTGGTGCAGTATCTCGGGGCCGAGCTGGCCAAGGAATGCGGCACCGACAACGCCATTTCGCGCCTGTCCGACGTTCCGGCGCGCTCGCTGCTGAGCCGCATTACCGACCATTACCTGCAGATCATCGCCAATCAGGCGCCGATCGGATTCGAAGCCGAGTTCGTCAACCAGCGCGGCGCGACGATCCTCTATCGCGGCATCCTGCTGCCCTTCTCCAGCGACGATGACACGATCGACTTCATCTACGGGGTGATCAACTGGAAGGAGATGGCTGACCAGGCGACGACTGACGAGCTCCTGCTGGAGATCGACCAGGCACTCGAAGAAGCCAGCCTGTCCGAAACGCCGGCAGCGGCAGGCGGTTCGGTGACCGACTGGGCCGATGGCCCGGGCGCCGAAGTGGCCGATCTGCCTCTGGTCGATTTCAGCGACGAAGATTTCGAAGATTTCGACGACGATCCGCTGCCCCAGCCGCTGTTCGGCATGGATGTCGAAGCCCTGCTTGAAGACGAGGACGAGGACGAGGAATTCGAGGACGAAGTCGCCGAGTCGCGCTTTGCCTCGCTTCTGGGCGCATCGCCCAAGCCGTCGGGTGCCTATGTGCCGGACGAGGACGGGGAAGAAGACGGGCAAGGCGAAAGTTCGGGGATCGACGATGCCTGGGCTGAAGTGTCTGACGCTGCCGATGAATATGAAGAACCGCTTGAGCTGACGGCGCTCGCAACCGAAGAATTCGCTGAAGAGGACGAGGTGGAACCTGCCCTGTCGCCGGAGGCAGATGATTCGTTTGGCGAGGAACCGTTCGAACCGGAGATGGCGCTGGAAGCCGCGCCTGTCGACGAAAACGACCAGTCGCCGCTCGGCCTCTACGACTGTCTCGCTGCCGCCCGCGAGCTGGCCCAGGCCGCCCGCAGCAGCGAGGATCGCAGCCGCGCCGCGCTCTACGATGCGGTTGGCCGGGCTTACGACGTGAGCATTGCCGCGCTCGAGGAGCCGGAGGAATTTGCCGAACTGGTCGCTGACAACGGCCTGACCGTGCAGGATCGCGCGCCGATGACCCCGGTGGTCAAGCTCGTGTTCGGTGCGGACTACGACAAGACCCGCCTGACCGAATACGCCGCAGTGCTGACGTATGCCCATCGCACCGGAATCGCGCGCGGGGCGCTGGCCGATCACTTGCGCCGTGCCGATGGCGGGCTCAAGGGCGTGGTCCAGGCCGAACGCCGCCTGCGGCGCGAGGAAACCGGCAAGCCGGTCGAACCGGCCAATGGTCCGCGCGAAGCAATTGCGAAGAAGCTGCGGACAATGGAGCCGCGCGGGTTCGGCGATATCGCGCCCGACGGGCAGGAATTCGCCCTGGTCATGATCCGGCGGCTCGAGACCGGCGAGATCGTGATCCTGGGCGAAGTGCCTGAAGATGTCGCGCTGATCGAACGCGCTGCACGCCGCCTGATCGGCTGACCTACTGCCCTTGGCTTGCCCGGGTGCCCTGCGCTAGAGGCACCCGATGGCTGGCAAGGGGCGCCGACGCATGATTTCACTGGTTGCCGGGCTGGCAGGGCTTCTCCTCGCCGGCTGGCTGGGGCTGCAATATGCCATTGCGCGCAACGGACCGGCGGTGGTCGATGTCGTCGACCGCGTCACCGGCAGCGAACGTCAGGTCGCGCTGGTCGAACGGGCAGCATACGGTGACGATCCCCTTCAGACCGTAGCGGTATATCGCACCGGCGCGGGGCAAGAGCCGCTGCCGGTGATCCTGTTCGTCCATGGCGGCAGCTGGAACAGCGGCAATCCGGCGGATTACGGCTTTGTCGCGCGCGGGCTCGCGCCGGAAGGGTTCGTGGTGGTTCTGGCGGGATATCGCCTTCATCCTGCGGTCCATTTCCCGGCCATGCTGGAAGACACCGCCGCCGCGATTGCCTGGACCCGCGAAAACATCTCCCGCCACGGCGGCGATCCGGGCCGGATCGTGCTGATGGGGCACTCGGCCGGGGCCTACAATGTGGTGATGACCGCGCTCGACCGGCAATGGCTGGGGCGCGAGGGCTTGCCGCAAGACGCCGTGGCCGGGGTTATCGGCCTTGCCGGGCCGTACGATTTCTATCCCTTCGACAGCGATTCGACCCGGGCGAGCTTTGGCGAGGCAGGCGATCCGCTCCAGACCCAGCCGGTCAACTATGCCCGCGCCGACGCGCCGCCCCTGCTGCTGCTGACCGGGGAGGCCGACACGACCGTCAAGCCGCGCAACACCCGCGCGCTGGCGCAGGCGATGGCACAGGCCGACGGAGCAGCGCAGACCGGGTTCTACCCGGGCATGGACCATGCCGACATCCTGCTGACGCTGGCGAGCCCGTGGCGGCGCGACCGGACCGTGCTTGACCGGGTCACGGCATTTGCCCGCGAACCTTCAGTTCCGGTTCAGGAGGAAATGCGCTAGCCTGCCGAAATGCGCCTCCTCGCCAATTGCCTCGCCTTCCTCGCCGCCCTGTCGCTCGCGGCCACACCGGTGCAGGCGCAGTCGATCCTGCGCGATGCAGAGACCGAGGCCCTGCTGCAGGATATGGCCGCTCCGCTGGTCGAGGCTGCGGGGCTGGAACCCGGCAATGTCGATATCGTCATGGTCAATGACCGTTCGATCAACGCCTTCGTCGCTGGCGGTCAGGCGATCTACATCCACACCGGCCTGATCGAGGCGGCGGACACTGCCAACGAAGTGCAGGGCGTTATCGCGCACGAACTGGGTCACATTACCGGCGGCCACATCATCCGCTTCGACGAAGGGGCCAAGGGCGCGACCGGCATTTCGCTGCTGTCGCTGCTGATTGGCGTCGGCGCGGCGCTGGCCGGGGCTGGCGATGCGGCCATCGGCGCGATCATGGCCGGTCAGCGCGCGGCGCTGGGCAAGTTCCTGGCCTTCACCCGGGTGCAGGAATCCTCGGCTGACGCCGCAGGGGCCGAGTATCTGTCCCGCGCCGGGATTTCCGGGCGGGGCTCGCTGGCGTTCTTCAAGAAGCTGCAGAACCAGGAATTCCGCTATGGTGTCAGCCAGGACGACGAGCAGGCGTTCGTGCGCACCCACCCGCTCACTGGCGACCGCCTGACCACCCTGCGCGAGGTCTACGAAAAGGATCCAGCGTGGGAAGCTCCGGACGATCCGGTGCTGCAGAAGCGGTTCGAACGGATCAAGGCCAAGCTTTATGGCTATCAGGCCGATCCGCAGCGCGTGTTGCAGGCCTTCCCGGAGTATCGCACCGATGTTCCTGCGCGCTATGCCCGGGCCTATGCCTGGCACAAGGAAGCGCTGATGGACAAGGCGCTGACCGAGGTCGAGGCGTTGCTGGCGGTCGATCCCGATGATCCCTATTTCCTCGAGCTGAAGGGGCAGGTCCTGCTCGAATCCGGCCGTCCTGCCGATGCCATCGGGCCTTTGCGGCGCGCAACCGAACGGTCGTCCTACCAGCCTCTGATTGCCTCGATGTTCGGCCATGCCCTGCTGGCGACCGAAGACCCCTCGCACCATCCGGAAGCGGAGCAGGTCCTGCGGGCGGCGGTGGCGCGTGACCGGTTCAACCCGTTCGCGTGGTACCAGCTGGGGGTGGTCTACGCCGCGCGCGGCGACCTGCCGCGGGCCAAGCTCGCCACCGCCGAACAGCAGGTGATGAACCGCCAGTACACGCTGGCGCTGCGCAGCGCGCAGGCGGCCGAGGCTGGCCTGCCCGAAGGCACGCCGGACTGGATCCGCGCGCAGGATATCACCCTGCAGGCCCGCGCGGCGCTTGAAGCCGAGCGCGACCGCCGCTAGCGCCGCAGTCATGTCACGCACCTTGTTCCTGACCGCGCTGGTCGCACTGGTGGCCGGCTTTGGCGGGGCGGCGCTGTGGTCGCTCAGCGGCCTCGGCGATGCCCAGGTCCGCAGCTATCTTGTCGCCCACCCCGAGATCCTGCCGGAAATGGCCGAAGCCTACGAACGGCAGCAGTCGGCCAAGCGGCTCGCCGATGTCGGCGACGATGTCGAGCGCGCCTTTCCGGGTGCCGTGCTGGGCAATCCGCAAGGCAAGGTCACGCTGGTCGAGTTTACCGACTATGGCTGCACCTATTGCCGCGCCAGCCTGCCGCATGTGCAGCAGCTGATCGCCGCCAACCCCGAACTGAAGGTGGTGGTGCGCGAGTGGCCGATCTTCGAAGGGAGCGACGAAGCGGCCCGGATGGCACTGGCGGCAGCCAGGCAGGGCAAGTTCGAAGCGTTCCACAATGCCATGTTCGCGCAAGGGCCGCCCAACCCGGCCCGGGTCGAGGCTGCGGCGCGCTCTGCCGGGCTCGATCTGGCGGCCGCACGTGCTTACGCCGTGTCGCCGGAAGTCGACGTCGAAATTGCGCAGAACCGTGGCCTGGCGCAGCAGCTCGGCTTTACCGGCACGCCGAGCTGGGTCGTCGGCGGGCAAACGCTGGTCGGCGCTATCGGGCCTGAAGGTCTGCAGAAAGCGATCGACGAAGCCATGTCCGGAAAGGATGGCTGAGATGTGCGCCGCGCTGGCGATGCTCGCCGGCGTCATGCTCGGGTGGGGCGCTTTGGCCCAGGCGGAAAGCGACCCGCGCGCGCCCTATCTCGAGCTCCAGCGGCGTGACCAGATCCTGTTCGAGGCCGGTTGGCGCCTTGCCACCGGCAACGCCCTGTTTTGCGACCGCTCCGCGCCTTCCATCGGGGCTCTGCTAAGCGATGCGCTGACGTACCCCGAACCGGCTGCGGCGCGTGCGGCGCTCGGTTTGCGGGGCGACATCGTGGTTCAGGCAGTGGCGAAAGGATCGCCCGCCGCGCACCGGCACCTGCCGGTGGGGGCGGCGCTGACGGTGCTCGATGATCGCGACATTGCCGCTGCCTTCCCGCCCACCGAACCGCGCTGGCAACGTCTCGCGGCGGTCAACACGGCGCTCGAACGGGCGCTCGCGCGGGACAATGTGGTCGAACTCGCCTGGGACGAGCCCGATGGCGCATTTGCCTTTGCCCGCATTCGGGCGGTGCCTGCCTGTGCGGTGCGGTTCGAAGTGAGCGGGATCGGCACCCGCGCGGTGGCAGACGGCAATCGGGTGGTGTTTGGTGACCGCTTTCCGGGATTCGACTGGCCGGAAGATGAATTCGCCGCAGCTGTGGCCCACGAGCTGGCGCACAACCTGCTTGGCCACCGCGAATGGCTGGATAGGGCCGGGCGCTCGCGGACGAATGTCCGCTTCACCGAGGACGAGGCGGACCGGCTGGCCCCGTGGCTGCTCGCCAATGCCGGATACGATCCGGCAGCGGCGGTCCGGCTGATGCAGCGCTGGGGCCCGGATCACGATGGCGGCCTGCTGCGCAAGCGGACCCACGCAGGGTGGAAAGACCGGGCAGAGGCGATCGCGGACGAATTGCCGCTGGTCACGTCAGCGCTTGCCGCAGGCAGCGGCAAGGCAGACTGGCGTTCCGGCTTCCGTCGCTCGACCGGCAGCTGATCCCGGCCTATTCGGCCGCTTCGGCAGGTTGGTCGATCTTGTAGAGCGTCTTCAGCGGGCGGGCCATGACCCGGCGCACCATCGGCTCGAAGAATTCCAGCGGTTCGCTCTGGTAGTCGGGGTCAAACGCGGCCTGATCGTACTTTTCGCAGAATTCGGCGCAGGCGTTGAAGTGCTCGTGCCCGCGGAACTTGTCGCGCGAATTCTGGTCCATGCCGAGATAATGGAAGTAGTAATAGCCCTGGAAATGCCCGTGGTTCTGGCAGATCCAGTGCAGTTCCTCGCGCACGAACGGCTTGATGATCGCCGCGGCGACATCGGGGTGGTTGTAGCTGCCCAGCGTGTCGCCAATGTCGTGCAGCAGCGCCATGACGACATACTGTTCGTCGCGCCCGTCGCGGTGGGCGCGGGTCGCGGTTTGCAGCGAATGCTCCAGCCGGTCGACCGGGAAGCCGCCGAAATCGCCGTCGAGCAGGCGCAGGTGGTCGAGCACCCGGTCGGCCACGCCCGGAGCGAATTCGCGAAAGTGCTTGCCGATGATCGCCCAGTCCTCGGCAGTACCTTCCTTCATCTCGCGAAACTTCGCGCGTTCGTGCTCCGGCGTGTCAGGCATTCTCTCTCTCCTCGGCGGCGAGTGTAGCGCAAGCGGCGGGCGGCGCAAAACACATCTGACGCAGGCGACGAAATACGCTAGGCTGGGTGCTATGGCTCTGATGCCCTTTCAACCGACGCCGTTCTTTGCCGACAAGAACCGGGCGTTCTGGACCCTCCAGTTCGCGGGCTGGGGTGGGGTCCTGCTGCTGCGCGCAATGTCGGCCTTTGCCAACGGGCAACCGGCAAGCTTCCTTGCGATCATCCTGGTGTTCACTATCACCGGGTTCTCGCTCAGCCTGCTGCTCTCGCCAGTCTATCGTCTGCTGATCAACCGCCGCCCGGTGGTGACCTGGGGCGCGACTGCTGTCGTGCTGCTGGTCGCTGTCAGCCTGCATACCTTCATCGACAGCTGGGTGCTGGGCCTCTACCGCGCTGATACCGAAACCGGCTTTGCCCAGCTGTTCATCGGGATATTCTTCCTCAACCTGTCGCTGCTCGGCGCATGGTCGGCGCTCTATTATGCGATCAATTTCTTCCTCCAGGTCGAGGAGCAGGCTGACCGGCTGGAGCGGCTCGAGGCGCAGGCCACCAGCGCGCAGCTGGCCATGCTGCGGTATCAGCTCAACCCGCATTTCCTGTTCAACACGCTGAATTCGATCAGCACGCTGGTGCTGCTGAAACAGACCGAGCCGGCCAATGCCATGCTCACCCGCCTGTCGGGTTTCCTGCGGCACACGCTGCTGACCGAGATTACCGGCAAGATCCCGCTCGCAGAGGAAGTCGAGACGCTCCAGCTCTACCTCGATATCGAGCGGATGCGATTCGAGGAGCGGCTGCGGACCCGGTTCGAGATCGATCCGGCCGCCGGGCAGGCGCTGCTTCCTGCCATGCTGCTGCAGCCGCTTGTCGAGAACGCGATCAAGTATGCCGTGACCCCGCAGGAAGAAGGCGCTCGGATCACGGTGTCGGCCAGGGTCATGGGCAACCGGCTGCGGGTCGCGGTGTCCGACACCGGCCCGGGCGCGCAGGGGCGCGGCCAGCGGGCGCTGCCCGATGCAGTCACGGGCGCGCGGACACAGTCGACCGGGGTCGGTCTGCCGAATATCCGTAACCGGCTGGCGCAGGCCTACGGCGAAGATCACCGCTTCGAGATACGCACGCCCCCCGAAGGCGGTTTTACTGTGGTGATCGAGATCCCATATGAGTCGGCGACGGCCAGCGAACCGGGCCAGCCGGTCGTGACCGAAGCTGCGCCGCCACAGCCCGCCACCCTCCTCCCTTCCCCCGGAGCCCTCACATGACCATCCGCACCATCCTCGTCGACGACGAGAAGCTCGCCATCCAGGGCCTGCAACTGCGCTTGCAGCCGTTCGAGGATGTCGAGATCATCGCCACTTGCGCCAACGGGCGCGAGGCGATCCGCGCGATCAAGACCGAAAAGCCAGACCTGGTCTTCCTCGACATCCAGATGCCCGGGTTTGACGGGTTCTCCGTGGTCAAGGGGGTGATGGAGATCGAACCGCCGCTGTTCGTGTTCGTCACCGCGTTCGAGGAGCACGCGATCCGCGCGTTCGAGGCCAACGCGGTCAATTACCTGATGAAGCCGGTCGACGAGGTGAAGCTAGCTGACACGATCGAACGTGTGCGCCAGCGTCTCGCCGAAAAGCGCAGCGCGGAAGAGGCGGAAAAGCTGATGAGCGTGCTCAGCGAAGTCGCGCCGGAAGCAGCCGAGGAGTTCGTCGAGAGCGAACCGGCCGATACCGGCGACCGGTTCGAGAAGCTCATCAACATCAAGGATCGCGGGCAGATCTTCCGGGTCGAGGTCGATTCGATCGAGCACATCGAGGCGGCGGGCGACTACATGTGCATCTACACCGGCGACAATTCGCTGATCCTGCGCGAGACGATGAAGGATCTGGAACGCCGGCTCGATCCGCGCAAGTTCCAGCGCGTGCACCGCTCGACCATCGTCAACCTCGACCAGGTCCGGCAGGTAAAGCCGCACACCAATGGCGAGTGCTTCCTGGTGCTGGAAAGCGGGGCCGAGGTAAAGGTCTCGCGCTCATATAGGGACGTGGTCGCGCGCTTCGTGCATTGATCCCGACTTCCGTTCGTATCGAGCGCAGGGCGTAGCCCGAAGTCGAGATACCCGCGCTACGTGTCTCGACTTCGCTCGACACGAACGGCTAGGGTGGGATCATGACAGAACTTTCCTTCCCCGGCTTTGATCTCGCCCGCTTCGTGCGCGAAACCCTTGGCGAGGACCTCGGCGAAGGGCTGCCCGGCGGCGGGCGGGATGTCACGTCGGACAGTGTGATCCCTGCCGACGCGCGCTTTTTCGGGGTGATGGACAGCCGCGACGCGATCGTGGTCGCGGGGTTGCCAATTGCTGTTGCGTTTTTCCGTGCGCTTGACCCCGATATGCAGATCGAGCTGCTGGTCGGGGAGGGCGACGAGGTGCCCGCGGGTACCGACCTGATGCGGCTGGAAGGCAATGCCCGCGCCATGTTGACCGCCGAACGCAGCGCATTGAACACGGTCCAGCACCTCTCGGGCATCGCCACGCTGACGCGCGACTATGTCCGCGCGATGGACAATCCGGCGTGCACGCTGCTCGACACGCGCAAGACCATTCCCGGGCTGCGCCACCTCGAAAAATATGCCGTGCGCATGGGTGGTGGCTCCAACCACCGCATGGGCCTGTGGGATGCGGCGATGATCAAGGACAACCACGTGCTGGTGGCGGGATCGGTGGGGGAGGCAGTGCGCCGCGCGGTGGAAGCGGGCGTCACGCAGATCATCTGCGAAGTCGACCGGCTCGACCAGATCGAACCCGCGCTGGCGGCGGGTGCGACCCGGCTGCTGCTCGACAATATGGAACCCGGCACCCTGCGTGATGCTGTCGCCATCGTGGCCGGGCGGGTGCCGACCGAGGCCAGCGGCGGGATCAATCTCCAGACGATCAAGGCCAAAGCGGCGACGGGCGTGAACTACGTCTCGGTCGGCCGCTTGACCCAGAGCGCACCTGCCGCAGATATCGGGCTGGATTTCACCGCGTTATGATTGCGCTCGCGGCCAATTGGCTGCGCCAATGCCTCCGCGAGGGCGGCCTTTCGGCCGGCGGCCGGTCGGCCTTGCGGGCTGTGCGAAGCCGCCCGGCGGTGGCGTTGCTGATCTTTGGATGCGCGCCGCCGCTCCATGCCCAAGCCTACCAGTGCCGCATGCCGGAGCGGGTTTCGGTCCACCGGATTGCACCCGACGCGCCGGAGCGCCGGGTGCCCGTCACCGGCTACACCCTCGCGCTCAGCTGGGCGCCGGAGTTCTGCAAGCCGCGCGAGGGCGACCGGCGGCACGCAATGCAATGCTCTGGCAGCAACGGGCGGTTCGGGCTGGTGGTCCACGGGCTGTGGCCGGACGGGGGCAGCACCTGGCCGCAGTGGTGCCGCACCCCGCGCAGCGTCAGCTCTGCAGAGGCGCGCCGGAACCTGTGCATGATGCCCTCGACCAATCTGGTCGGACGCCAGTGGGTGAAGCACGGCAGTTGCATGGCGCGCACGCCGGAGGGCTATTTCAAGGCCACCCGCCTGCTGTGGAACAGCTTGCGCGTCCCCGACCTCGACCGCCTCTCGCGCGAGGATCGGCTCACCGCCGGGCGCGTGCGCGAGGCGTTCGTCATCGCCAATCCGGCGTGGAAGCCGGAGATGATCGGCGTCAGGCTCAACCAGCGCGGCTGGCTGGAGGAATTGCGCCTGTGCTACGGCAAGGACTTCATGCCCGCCCGCTGCAACGCGCGGCAACTGGGAGCGCGGGATGGCACAAGCATGAAGATCTGGCGGGGCCTCTAGCGCCGCTCCCTGAAGAACCCGCGCAGCAATTCCGCCGCCTCGCTCTCCCCCATGCCGGAATAGACTTGCGGACGGTGCAGGCATTGCGGCTGGTCGAACACCCGCGCGCCGTGCTCCACGGCGCCGCCCTTGGGGTCGCTCGCGGCATAGTACAGCGCGGCCACGCGGGCATGGCTGATCGCGCCTGCGCACATCGCGCAGGGCTCCAGCGTGACCCATAGTTCGCACCCTTCCAGCCGTTCGTTGCCGAGCGCCTGTGCGGCGGCGCGAATCGCCATGATCTCGGCATGGGCGGTGGGATCGTGCAGGCCACGCGGCGCGTTGCGGCCCTCACCGATGACAGCACCATCCTTGACCACCACCGCGCCGACGGGCACTTCGCCCGCTGCGGCGGCTTCGCGGGCCAGCTCCAGCGCGCGCTGCATCGGGTGCGGGAGAGGCCAGCGGGTCATGATCCCGAGCTAGCTGGTTTTCCACTGGCGTGGAAGCGGCACCGGCCCGCACCCCCACCCGGCCTCCTACAGAGTAAACTTGATTGGGAGGCC
>JAHDXX010000346.1 GCA_023384025.1 Sphingomonadaceae bacterium | reverse complement strand
GCGGTGCACGGGTCGCGGCGGCGGAATACCTGCTGACCGGGGCGGGGCTGGTGCTGTTTTTCGTCCTGCTGCTGGCCTTCGCCGAAGTGATCGGGTTCGCCTTTGCCTACCTGCTGGCGAGCGGCGCGATCATCGGGTTGCTTTCCGCCTACAGCGCTGCGGTGCTCGACAGCTGGAAGCGCGCACGGTTCATGGGCGCGCTGCTCGTCGGGCTCTATGCGCTGCTTTACGTCCTGCTCAACCTTGAAGGGCTGTCATTGCTGATCGGATCGGTGCTGCTGTTCGTGGCGCTCGCCGGGGTGATGTACGCGACCCGCCGGATCGACTGGTCGTCGGTCGGGCGGAGCGAGGCGGCGGCGGCCTAGTCGCCGGTTGGCTGGACCACCGGCTGGGAAACGAAGACGGTTCCGTCCGCAGCGCGTTCTTCCTTCCGCGCGACCCGCTTCCTGCCGTCCTCGGTATCGATCCGGTCGGTCTTGTCGATGCTGATCCGGGCGAAGGCAGGGCGGGCGGGGTAGGCGCAGCCGCGCTGCTGGCCGAGGCCCTTGAGGAACCCGCGCCGCACTGCGCCGGCATGGATGGCCTGCTCGAACTCGCGCTGGTGGTCGGCCGCACCGGTGATTTCGCGGACGATCGAACGGAACGGCATGAGCGAGCCGACCGCGCTGCGGGCGATCCGGCCCATCGAGATCCGGTCATCCTCTTCCGCCATGACGTCGAGATCGGGGCCGAGGATTGCATCGAGCTCAGCGATGGCCGCACCGATGTCGCGGCACTTCTTCAGGCCGGTGGTATCGTAGGGGGCCTCCTGCGCGCTCAGCAGCAGCGGCGGGATCGGGTCCTTGGCGAGGTTGAGGTCGCGCAAGGGGGTCATCGCGACGTCCTGCGCGTCGGGCGACTGGCTGCGGATCGGTTCGTCCTGCGGCTGGTCCTGCGCCGCCAGCGGGGCCGCGCCGAGCAGCGCGAACGCGAGCCCCAGCTCAGCCTGTTTGAAGAATCCTGTCACATTGCCGGTCATCGCCAGACTCCAGTCCGAGACGCAGGGCCTGCATGCGCTGTGCGCTGGTGCCATGCGTGAAGCTTTCGGCATCAACGCGCTGGCCGGCATTTCGTTGCAGGGTATCGTCACCGATCGCGGCAGCGGCGGCCATGCCTTCCTCCATGTCGCCCGGTTCGATCAGGTTGCGGTTGCGACCGGCCCAGACCCCGGCATAGCAATCGGCGTGCAGTTCCATCAGCACCTGCAGCCGGTTGGCCGCGCGCGGGTTCTGCTGCTGCGCGCTTCGGATCTGCGCTGCGACCCCGGTGATGGTCTGGATGTGGTGGCCATATTCGTGCGCAACGACGTAGTAACGCGCGAAATCACCCCCGTTGCGCGCCATCTGTGCCAGTTGCTCGTAGAACCCGATATCGATGTAGATGCCCTTGTCTGCCGGGCAGTAGAACGGCCCCATGCCGACCGAGGCCGCCCCGCATCCGCTGCGGAACTGGGTGTTGGTGGCAAAGCGCAGCATGGGCTGCTCGAACTGCACGCCCTGTTCGGCAAATATCCGATCCCATGTCTGGTTGAGTGAGCTGAGCGCGTTGCAGGTCTCCAGTGCGTACTGGTTGGAACTGCACAGCTCTTCCGCGTTCTGGTTGCTCCCTGCCTGCTGCTCCATCGGGGCCGGGTCGCCCGCCCCGCCCAGTGTGCCGATGGTCTGCATCGGGTCGACC
>JAHDXX010000077.1 GCA_023384025.1 Sphingomonadaceae bacterium | reverse complement strand
CGGCCGGGCGGATGCGCACGCTTGACGGCGAATGGCAGGCCAAGGGGGTGTGCGAAATTTCGCTGGCGATGCTGGCAGAGCATTCCGAAGGGGTACAGCTGATCCTGCTCCCGCCGGACGATCTCGACGCGCCGTTCACCATCGCGGTGCCGAGCAATGTCGTGCCGTTTCCGGGGTCGCGCAGAGACTCAAAGAAGGAAGGGGTTTCTCGCAGAGACGCGGAGAAGAAGGAGAGACGCAGAGAGGTTGTGCCCGCGGCGCAGCCGCTCCCCTTATCCAGTGGCAGCGACAGGGGCGACGGTACGATTGGTGAAGGTGCCTTCGGCACGTACAACATCTCTGCGTCTCCCTTCTCTTCCTCCGCGTCTCTGCGAGAATCCCCTTCTTCCCCTCCATCACAGAATGAAATTACCTCTCTAACCACCTCATTTTCAGACCTTATCTCGCACCTCTCCCGCCAGCTGCCCACCCTGCGGCACCTCGCGGCGAGCTATCTCTACCGGGGAGATGATGTCGCGCGGATCGACCGGCTCGATGCGCTGGCGCGCGCTGCCGGGCTCGGCCTGCTGGCGACCAACGACGTGCGCTACGCCACGCCTGACCGACGCCCGTTGCATGACGTGATGACCGCGATCCGCCACAAGACCACCGTGGCCAGGGCCGGGCACCTGCTGCTCGCCAATGCCGAGCGGCACCTGAAGTCACCCGAAGCCATGGTCCGCCTGTTCGCCCGCTGGCCCCATGCCATCATGGCGGCGCGAGCGGTGGCCGATGCCTGCCAGTTCAGCCTTGACGAGCTGCGCTACGAATACCCGCAGGAAGCCTGGCCCGGCGGCATGACGCCACAGCAATACCTTGAAAAGTCGACCTTCGAGGGCGCGGTATGGCGTTATCCGGCGGGTGTACCGGAGACGGTGCGGGCCACGCTGGAGCGCGAGCTGGCCCTGATCGCGAAGCTCGACCTGGCGCGCTACTTCCTCACGATCCGCGATATCGTCGACTACGCCCGCGGGGTTGATCCGCCGATCCTGTGTCAGGGCCGGGGCAGCGCGGCCAACTCGGCGGTGTGCTACTGCCTCGGCATCACCAGTGTCGATCCGGCCAGGCACCAGCTGCTGTTCGACCGGTTCATTTCCGAGGAACGCAAGGAGCCGCCCGATATCGACGTCGATTTCGAGCACGAACGGCGCGAGGAAGTGATCCAGCACATCTACCGCAAGTACGGCCGCCACCGCGCCGGGCTGTGCGCGACAGTGATCCACTACCGCCCGCGCATGGCGATCCGTGAGGTAGGCAAGGCGATGGGTCTGTCCGAAGACGTGACCAGTGTGCTCGCGCGCACGGTGTGGGGCGGGTGGGGGCGCGAGATCGGCGAGAAGCACGTCGTCGAGGCGGGGCTGGACCTGAGCGATCCGTACTTGCGCCGGGTTCTCAAACTGACCGAGCAGATGATTGGAATGCCGCGCCATTTGTCGCAGCATGTCGGTGGATTCATCCTCACCGAAGGGCCGCTGACCGAAACCGTGCCGATCGGCAATGGCGCCATGGCGGACCGCAGCTTCATCGAATGGGACAAGGACGATATCGAGGCGCTCGGCATCCTCAAGGTCGACGTGCTCGCGCTCGGCATGCTGACCTGCATCAGGAAATGCCTCGATCTGCTTGAAAAGCATCACGGAACTGCGCTGACTCTGGCGACCGTCCCGCGTGAGGACCCGACGACGTACGCCATGCTGCGCAAGGGCGATTCGCTTGGCGTGTTCCAGGTCGAAAGCCGGGCGCAGATGAACATGTTGCCGCGCCTGAAACCGCGCGAATTCTACGATCTGGTGATTCAGGTGGCGATCGTGCGCCCGGGGCCGATCCAGGGTGACATGGTCCACCCCTATCTGAAGCGGCGGCGCGGGGCGGAGCAGGTCGCGATTCCCGCGCCGTCGCCCGCCCATGGCCCACCGGACGAGCTGACCAGCATCCTCGGTCGTACGCTGGGGGTGCCGATCTTCCAGGAGCAGGCGATGAAGATCGCGCTCGACGCGGCGAAGTTCTCCAGTCTCGAAGCCAACCGGCTGAGGAAAGCGATGGCGACTTTCCGCAGCCGCGGGATGGTCGACGAATTGCAGGATATGATGGTCGAGCGCATGGTGACGCGCGGCTATGACCGCGACTTTGCGCAGCGCTGCTTCAACCAGATCCGCGGGTTTGGGGAGTATGGCTTCCCGGAAAGCCACGCGGCCAGTTTCGCGCATCTGGTCTACGTGTCGAGCTGGCTCAAGTGCCACTTCCCCGCTGCCTTCGCCGCCGCGCTGCTCAATTCGCAGCCGATGGGGTTCTACGCCCCGGCGCAGATCGTGCGCGACGCGGCGGAGCATGGTGTGCCGGTGCTGCCGGTCGATGTGAACTGCTCTGCGTGGGACTGCACTTTGGAAGAGTGGGTTTCTCGCAGAGACGCAGAGGAAAGAGAGACAGAGAGAAGTTTGGCTCCGGCGGCGCAGCCGCAGTTTGGTGCACACGAAGCCACGAAGAGGGCATTCCCGGCCGCGTCTGGAAGCAACATCTTCGTGGCTTCGTGTGAGTCAAAAATGCCGCTTCGCGGAGAGGATATCCACTCTCCGTCTCCCTTCTCCTCTGCGTCTCTGCGAGAAACAAAGATCGCCCTGCGCCTCGGCCTGCGGCAGGTCGATGGTCTGCCCGAGCACGTCGCCGCGCGGCTGGTCGCGGAGCGGGTGGCGGGCGGGCCGTTCGCCGATGTCGCCGCGCTGCGTGAGCGGGCGGGGCTGTCGCCGGCGCAGATCGAGCGGCTGGCGAGTGCGGATGCGTTCGGGTCGCTCGGCCTCTCCCGGCGGCAGGCGTTGTGGGATGCGCGCAGCCTGATTGCCGCGCCTGACCTGCCGCTCTTCGCCCATGCCAAGGCGCGCGACGAGGGGGCGGAAGCGCACGCGACCCGGCTCCCCGCGATGCCACTGAGCGAGGAAGTGGTGGCCGATTACCAGACCACCCGCCTCAGCCTGAAGGCGCATCCGCTGGCGTTTCTGCGCGCACAATTGGCTGAACGCGGCTTCGTGCGCGCCTGCGACCTTCGTGCGCGCAAACACCGGGCCATGGTGCAGGTGGCGGGCGTGGTGCTGATCCGCCAGCGCCCCGGCTCTGCCAAGGGGGTATGTTTCATCACGCTCGAGGACGAGACCGGGGTGGTTAATCTGGTGGTCTGGCCCGACCTGATGGAGAAGCAGCGCAAGGTGATCATGGGTGCGCGGCTGATGGAGGTGCGCGGGCGGGTCGAATACGACGACGAGGTGGTCCACGTCATTGCCCAGCACCTGACCGACGCGACCCCCGCGCTCCATGCGCTGGCTGACGACCTGCTGCCTGCAGCGCTCGCCCGGGCGGACGAGGTCAACCGCCCGCTGGAAGGCAGGCCTCCCCCGGGCGGCCATCCGAGAAACGCCCGGATCATCCCGAAATCGCGCGACTTCCACTGAAGCCAAGGCTAGGCGCGCGGCATGATCGACGCCGAGAAGCTTGCAGCCTTTGCGCTGGTGACGGGCATGACCAGCCTGGTGCCGGGCCAGTCGATGCTGTTCATCATGGGGCAGGCGATGTTGCGCGGGGTGCGGGCTGGCTGGGCGGCCCTTCTTGGCATGCAGGTCGGGTATTTCGTGTGGTGGCTGCTGGCCGCGCTGGGGCTGGGTACGCTGGCCAGGGCCTATCCGCTGGCCTTCCGCATGCTTGCACTGGCCGGGGTCGCCTACCTCGCCTGGCTCGGGATAAAGGCGATCTGGCACTCGTTCCAGACCCGGGACGAAGCAGCCCAAGTAGCGAACAAGCCTTCGGGAAATGCCTTTCGTGACGGCATATTCATCGCTATCGGTAACCCCAAGTCGCTGGTCTACATGGTCGCGCTGATCCCGCCATTCGTCGATCCGGGGCAGCCGGCGGGATGGCAGATCGTCGCACTTGCGCTGGTCGCGCTGGTGCTCGACCTCGTGGTCGGCGCGCTCTACATCACCGCGGGCGCAAGGCTGGCCGGAGCGATGGAAAGCGCAGGTGCGCGCCGCTTGATAAATCGCGGGATCGGCCTCGCCTTCCTCGCGATTGCTGCGCTGGTGCTGGTCGACCTGTTCTAGGCCTCGATCGCGTAGCCGGCAGAGCGCACGGTGCGTACCGGGTCCTTCACGCCCTCGATCTCCAATGCCTTGCGCAGGCGGCGGATGTGCACGTCAACCGTGCGCAACTCGATATCGCTGCCGGTGCCCCAGACCCCGTCGAGGAGCTGGTTGCGGCTGAACACGCGGCCCGGGCTTTCCATCAGGAACTTGAGCAGGCGGTACTCGGTCGGGCCCATCCGCAGCGCACGGCCTCGCCGCTCGACCTTATGGGCCACGGGATCAAGCGTGATGTCGCCCACGGTGATCGCCTCGCCTGCCAGCACAGGCCGGATCCGCCGCATCACCGCAGCTACGCGGGCAAGCAGCTCGCGTGGAGAAAACGGCTTGGTCAGATAGTCGTCGGCACCGGTTTCAAGCCCGCGCACGCGGTCATCTTCGGATTCGCGCGCGGTCAGCATGATGATCGGCACATGGGCGGCCTGCTTGTCGCGGCGCAGGCGGCGGCAGACCTCGATCCCGCTGGTGCCTTCGATCATCCAGTCGAGGATGATCAGATCGGGGGTGTCTTCCGCGACCATGACCAGTGCCTCGTCGCCATCGGCGGTAACGCGAACCTGGTAGCCTTCCTTTTCGAACCGGAACTCGAGCAGCTCGGCGAGGGAAGGGTCGTCTTCGACAAGGAGGAGCTTTGCGGTGGTCATAAAGTGCTCATAGACCCCGCTGTGTTACACCTTCACGACAGGGTTGTGTCAGGCGTCCTCGTCGGCCGGATAGGTGCCGGTCGCGGCGAAGTGGACCATTTCCGCGACATTGGTGGCGTGATCGCCGACGCGCTCGATGTTGCGAGCCACGAACAGCAGCTGGGCGCCCGCAGAAATCGTCGCAGGATTTTCCACCATGTGGGTGACAACATTGCGGAAAATAGAGTTGTAGAACGCGTCGACCTTTTCATCGGTCGCAATCACCTCGCGTGCCAGTACCGCATCGCGCGCGGCATAGGCGGTGAGGACATCGTGGACCATCTCGCCCGCGACATCGGCCATGGCCGGGAGGAGGGTGAGTGGCTCGAACTTCTTGCGGTCGCCGATCACACGGCTCGCCTTGGCGATGTTCTTCGAATAGTCGCCGATCCGCTCGACCACCCCGGCGATCTTGAGTGCAGCGATAACTTCGCGCAGGTCATCCGCCATCGGCGCGCGCAGGGCGATCACGCGCACCGCCAGCTTGTCGACTTCGCTTTCGAGCGCATCGATCTTCTTGTCGGCCCGGATGACCTTTTCAGCCAGCTCGTCGTCGCCCTTGACCAGGGCCTCCATGGCCTCCTGCAGCGCGACTTCGGCCAGTCCGCCCATCTCGGCGATCAGGCCCCGCAGCCGGGTGATGTCCTCGTCGAACGCCTTGACGGTATGTTCAGTCATAGATTTCCGTGCCTTAGCCGTAACGGCCGGTGATGTAGTCCTTGGTCCGCTCTTCCAGCGGATTGGTGAATATGTCCGTAGTGCGACCGTATTCTACCATCTTTCCGAGGTGGAAAAAGGCGGTTCGTTGCGAGACGCGGGCGGCCTGCTGCATCGAGTGCGTGACAATGACGATCGCATACCGCCCGCTCAGCTCGTCGATCAGTTCCTCGATCTTGGCGGTGGCGATCGGATCGAGCGCAGAGCAGGGCTCGTCCATCAGGATAACTTCCGGATCGACCGCGATTGCGCGCGCGATGCACAGGCGCTGCTGCTGGCCGCCGGAAAGCGCGGTACCGCTGTCGGTCAGTCGGTCCTTGACCTCTTCCCACAGGCCGGCCCGGCGGAGCGAGTTCTCGACGATCTCGTCGAGCGCAGTCTTGTCCTCGGCCAGACCGTGGATGCGTGGGCCGTAGGCAATGTTCTCGTAGATCGACTTGGGGAAGGGATTGGGCTTCTGGAACACCATGCCCACCCGCGCCCGCAGCTGGACCACATCCATGCCCGAGCGATAGATATCCTCGCCATCGAGCGTGATCTCGCCTTCCACCCGGGCTGAAGCGATCGTGTCGTTCATCCGGTTGAGTGCGCGCAGGAATGTCGACTTGCCACAGCCCGAAGGGCCGATGAAGGCAGTCACATACCTGGTCGGAATGCTTATCGAGACATCGTCGATCGCCTTCTTGTCGCCATAGAAGATGGAGACGCCCTTGGCGTTCATCTTGGCGTCGGAGTCTTCCAGGTTGGGATGGATTCTGGTCACCACTTTTTCTCGAAACGGTTGCGAAGGTAGATGGCGAGGCCGTTCATCACGAGCAAGAACACCAGCAATACGATGATAGCAGCCGAGGTGCGCTCGACGAAGCCCTGGTTGACCTCGTCCGACCACAGGAAGATCTGCACCGGCAGGACGGTGGCGGGCGAGGTAAACCCTTCAGGCGGGGTCGCGATGAAGGCACGCATGCCGATCATCAGCAGCGGCGCGGTTTCGCCCAGGGCGCGGGCCATGCCGATGATGGTTCCGGTTAGGATACCGGGCAGGGCCAGCGGAAGAACATGGTGGAACACCACCTGTACCGGGGATGCGCCGATCGCCAAAGCCCCGTCGCGGATCGAGGGCGGCACGGCCTTGATCGCGTTGCGGCCGGAAATCACGATCACCGGCATGGTCATCAGCGCCAGCGTGAGCCCGCCGATCAGCGGTGCGGAGCGATAGGTCGGGAACATCCACAGGAACACGGCCAACCCGAGCAGGCCGAAGATGATCGAAGGCACCGCGGCCAGATTGTTGATCGAGACTTCGATCAGATCGGTCCAGCGGTTCTTCGGCGCGTATTCCTCAAGGTAAAGCGCGGCCATGACCCCGATCGGGAAAGCCAGCAGCAGAGTGACGAACATCGTCAGCATCGAGCCCTTGAGCGCCCCCCAGATCCCGACTTGCTGCGGATCGGTGGCATCGGAGCGTTCGAGGAACCCGCTATCGAAATTCCGGTCGAGTTTGCCTTCGCTGCTCAGTTGGCGGGCCAGTGTCCGTGCGTCGTCAGACCCTTCGCCGCGCATTGCCGCCGCGAGGTCGGAGCTGGCGGGCAGATGGAAGGTCACTGTTTCGCGCAGGATGTCCGGGTTATCGACCACCGCGTTGGCCACTTCACGCCAGGCTGTGGCACTCAGTTCGGCGGCGCCTTTGGCACCCAGCGCCTGCTCGGCATAGAATGCGACGACATCGGGCAGGCCCTGAGTCTCGAGCGCACTTACCCCGGTCGGTCCGGAGAGGGTGCTGGCATCGCCGGCAATCCCGGATTCGGCAAAGTCGATCGGCACGACCAGCTCGGCGCGCTGGAAACCGCCAACGCCGTTCAATCCCATGCTCACGAGCAGGAACGCCAGCACCGACAGCGAGAACACGATGGCTGACAGCCCGATGACGCGGAAGCGACGTTCGGACGCGTAGCGCTTCTTCAGGCGCGCCTCGAACTCGGGCGTGCGGGTGGGGGCGACACGCTCAGTCATAGGCTTCGCGGAACCTCTTCACGACACGCAGGGCGATGAAATTGAGTGCAAGGGTAACCATGAACAACACGAAACCGAGCGCGAAGGCACTCAGCGTTGCCGGGTGGTTGAAGCTGCCTTCGCCGGTCAGCATGGCGACAATCTGCACTGTAACCGTGGTCATTGCCTCCAGCGGATTTGCGCTGAGATTTGCCGCAGTCGAGGCGGCCATGACCACGATCATGGTTTCGCCGATGGCACGGCTGATCGCCAGCATGACGCCTGCGACGATCCCGGGCAGGGCAGCCGGGATCAGCACCCGACGAATGGTTTCCGAAGTGGTGGCACCCATCGCGAGGCTGCCATCGCGCATGGCCTGCGGCACGGCGGTAATCGAATCGTCTGCCATGGAAGAAACGAACGGGATGATCATCACGCCCATGACGATACCGGCCGCCAGCGCGCTTTCGCTCGACGGGTTGGCGACGCCGGCCGCCAGCGCCATGTCGCGGATCGCCGGGGCCACCGTCAGCGCGGCGAAATAGCCGTAAACCACGGTCGGCACCCCGGCGAGAATTTCCAGCATCGGCTTGACCCAGGCACGGATACGCGGGTCGGCGTACTGGGTCAGATAGATCGCGCTCATCAGCCCCAGCGGGATGGCAACGATCATGGCGATGATCGCGCCGATGAAGATCGTGCCCCAGAACAGCGGGATCGCGCCGTAGGTATCTCCGTCCGGATTGGCGGGATTGGCCATCGGGTCGGGGCCCCAATGGGTGCCGAACAGGAAATCCAGCGGGCTGACCATCCCGAAGAAACGGACAGTTTCGAACACGAGGCTGGCGAAAATCCCGAGCGTGGTCAGGATGGCGACCAGAGAGGCGAGCAGCAGAAGCGCCATGACGGCGCGTTCCACCCGCGTGCGGGCGGTGAAATCGGGCTTCAGCCGCAGGAAGGCCCACGCGCCGCTAGCGAAGGCGACCAGCACAGTGACCGCGATCCCGATCAGGTTGTAGTGCCCGATAGCTTCGCGAAAGGGATCCACCAGTGCCTGCGCCTCGGGGTTGAAAACACCCGCCGCCGCACCGCGCGCAACTGCCTTGGCTTCCGCCAGCATCGATTCGCGCTTGAACCCGAATTCCGGCAGGTTTGCAGCGGCATCGCTGGCGAGGACGGACTGGAGCACCAGCGACGGCGCGGCGAATGACCAGACGAGCAGGAACAGCAGGGCCGGGAGCGCCACCCACAGCGCGACGTACCAGCCATGGTAGTTCGGCAACGATCGCAGCCCTCGCGCACCCACTTCGCGCTGGAACGACCATGCCTTAGCCCGCGCACCAAGCCAGGCGAGCAGGGACAGTCCCAGAACAAGCAGGAGAAGCAAGGTAGGCGACATCAGGTCACGCTCCCCTGCCGGCGCTTGCTCGGTGTGTCAGGCATGGCATGGCGAGGTTCGAACACGTTCATTGGGCCCAGATTATCGGTGACGGGGTCGAATCCGCCTCGCCGCCCGTGGTCTTGGAATGTGACACTTTCATGACACGGCGGCCTTGTCCGGCTTGCTTGAAGGCAAGCGTACAGTCACGCAAGTTCCCTCGCCCACCTTGCTGGTGATATCGAGGCGGCCCCGGTGCCGCTCGACAATGTGCTTGACGATGGCGAGGCCGAGGCCGGTGCCGCCCGATGCACGGCTGCGCCCCGGGTCGGTGCGATAAAAGCGGCGGGTGAGGTGGGGCAGGTGCTCTGGAGCGATACCATCGCCGAAATCACGCACTGTCAGCCGGGCATCACCGCTCGGGGCCTCGTCAAGCGTGACCACAACCGCTTCGCTCTCGGATCCATACTTCAGGCCATTGTCGACCAGGTTGCGAACCAGTTGCTCGATCTGTCGGGCATCGCCTTCAATGGTGAAGTCCTGCGTGCCTTCTATCAGCAGGCGATGCTGGCGATCCGGCCCGGCCGCATCGCGCGCTGCCCGCTCGACGTGCTGTCGCAGCGCCAGTTGCGTGCTCGGCGCTTCGTGCTTCTCCGCTTCGATCCGCGACAATGACATCAGGTCGCTGACCAGGTTCTGCAGCCGGTTTGCTTCGGCCAGAATGGTGGCAAGGAACCGCTCGCGCGTTGCCGGGGCCAGATCACCGTGATCGTCTCGCAAGGTTTCGACATAACCGATGATGGAGGCGAGCGGCGTACGCAGTTCGTGGCTGGCATTGGCAACGAAATCGGTGTGGGCCCGGCTGATGTCGGCCTCGGCGGTCATGTTGACCAGTTCGATCACCGCCAGCTGGTCAGACAATTGCTGATGGTTGAGGCGCCAGATGTCACGCCGCCGGACCAGCCCCTTGATCGTTGCCGAACCATCGGCAGCGCGATCAAGCAGGCGAACCGCTGCGGGCTGGCGAAAGATTACCCGCGAATCCTGCCCGACAATGTGCTGGCCAAGCGATTCGCGCGCGCTGCGGTTGGCCACGACCACCCGCCCTTTCTCCAGCAGGAGAATCGGTGCGCTGGAATTCTCGATCAGCACGCTCATCCGGTCGCGGCTGATCGGCGGATCATCGTTGCGTTCACGCGGGGGAGGGGGATTGCTTCCCGCCAGCCACAGTGTGCCAAGCCATACGATCAGCAGGGCGATGGCAAGCCAGGGATCTACACCTGCGCCTAGCCCCGCGACGGTGGCAATGGCTGCAATCAGCATTCCCGGCAGGGATATGGGCGAGCGCTGATCCATTGGCGCGCCTTTAGCCATCGGATTGTGACAGCGCCAAGACCGAATTGGCCTTGCACCGGTAATCAGTGGGGAAAAGAAGGAAAAACGCCACCGTGGTGACCCCTACGGGAATCGAACCCGTGTTTCAGCCGTGAAAGGGCCGCGTCCTGACCGCTAGACGAAGGGGCCACAGCCGGTCTCGGCCGGTGGCGTGGCGGCGCAATTAGGGGCGGTCGCGGCTGCGGTCAACCCCCGCATTGCACAAAGATTGCACGGATGGCGATCGGGCAGGTCAGTCGGCCCAGGCAGCATCCTCGAGATGGAGTTCGGCAGCGGGGCGGCTGCCCCAGTCATCGAGCTTGACCCGACCGGCCAGCCACAGCGCGCGGCCCCGCGCACCATGCAGCATTGTCTGTCCCAGTCCGGTCTCTGCCGCGCGAAACGCAATCGCCTTGAACGAGCGCCCGTCGGCTCCAGACGCAATCAAACGCAGGTGATCCTTGCCGACCACGTCTGCCTTGACCAGGCGTACGGGGCCGACCGCCACCCGCGGACCGGGCCAGCCCACGCCGTAGGGGCCGGCGCATTCCAGTGTCTCGACCAGTTCAGGGGTGAGACCACCGGCAGACAGAGCGAGGTCGAGCGCGACCACCTGCTCTGCACTGGCCCGTTCAACCGCACGGGAGAGGTGCGAATCGAGCCAGTCCGAAAATTCACCAAGGCGATGCTCTTCAACGGTCAGGCCAGCGGCCATGGCATGCCCTCCGCCTGCGACGAGCATTCCCAGCTCGCGCGCGGCGATGATGGCTGCCCCAAGGTCGACCCCGGCGATCGAGCGGCCTGAGCCCTTGCCCTGGCCGGTTTCGGTGTCGAGGGCGATGACCAAAGATGGCTTGCCCGTCTTTTCCTTGATCCGCCCGGCGACGATGCCGATCACGCCCGGGTGCCACCCTTGCCCGGCAAGCACATGGACCGCGCGATTGTGCTGCCCGGCGAGCTGGGCTTCGGCGGCTTCCTGCACCGCAGCCTCGATGGCACGACGATCCTCGTTCAGGGCGGAAAGCTGGGCGGCGATTTCCCGGGCTTCGTCTGCGTCCTCGGTGGTGAGGAGCCTGACCCCGAGGGTCGATTCGCCAACCCGCCCGCCCGCGTTGATGCGAGGGCCGAGGGCAAAGCCAAGGTCGCTGCACTTGGGGGCACGCGACAAACGGCTGGCATCGATCAGCGCCGCCATCCCTGTCCCCTCGCGCCGGGCCATGACCTTGAGGCCTTGCGCCACAAACGCGCGATTGAGGCCATGGAGCGCGGCAACGTCCGCGACCGTGCCAAGCGCCACCAGATCGAGCAGTGCCATCAGGCTCGGTTCGGTGCGACCGGTGAAATAGCCCCTCTGGCGCAAGGTGCGGACAAGGGCCACCGCCAGCAGGAAGGCAACGCCCACTGCGGCCAGATGCCCGTGCGCGGCGCCCTGGTCGCTCTCATCGAGCCGGTTGGGGTTCACCAGCGCTGCCGCGATCGGGAGTTCCGGCGCACACTTGTGGTGGTCGACAACAATCACGTCGACCCCGGCGTCATGCGCCATTTGCAGCGCCTCATGCGCCATCGTACCGCAATCGACTGTTACGATCAGGCTGCTGCCATCGCGGGCGATCTGGACCAGCGCCTCGCCCGACGGGCCGTAGCCTTCAAGCAGGCGGTCCGGGATGTAGTAACGCGCATCATGCCCCAGCGTCCGCAAGAGCCGGATAAGCAGCGCAGCGCTGGTCGCGCCGTCGACATCATAATCCCCGTATACTGTCACGGTCTCGCCGCTCATCACCGCTTGCGCCAAACGCTCTGCAGCCACGTCCATGTCCCGGAACAGCGACGGGTCAGGCAGGAAATCGCGCAAGGTGGGGTTGCGATGGCGATCCAGATCGTCGGCAGGAACCCCGCGTGACAGCAGCAATTGCCGGACGATGTCGTTGTCCAGACCTAGCGCGCCGTCTCCCAGTTCCATATTGCCGCCGCGCCAATGCCACGACTTGCCCGTGATGGAGCGGGAAACACCGAATACGGGACTGGACTGGGCGGGGAGCATCACGCCTGTCTAGTAGCCTCCGGCATTCCGGGCAAATCCCCGCCGGTTGACAATCGACAACAAGGGGCGATGCTCAAGCCATGACCTCGTCCGCTGCCCCGTTGCTGATTGTCTGGCACAGTCGCACCGGCGCTGCGCGGGCTCTGGCCGAGGCTGCTGCTGCTGGTGCCGGTGCGCGCGCTCAATTGCTTCCGTGCGAGGAAGGTGCGCCTGAGCATTTGCTGGCGGCAGGTGGATTCCTGTTTGTCTGCCCGGAAAACCTTGCAGCGATGACCGGTGCGATGAAGGAAATGTTCGATCGCTGCTATTATCCGGTGCTCGGCAAGATCGAGGGGCGTGCCTACGCCACGATCATTGCGGCAGGGTCGGATGGCGAAGGCGCCCAGCGCCAGCTTGACCGGATCGCCACCGGTTGGCGGTTGCGCCGGGTCGCTGACCCCCTGATTGTCCGCACGGGTGCGCAAACGCCGGAACAGATCCTGGCGCCGAAGCATGTTCCGCCGGATTTGCTTGACGAGGCAGCATCGCTTGGGAACGCAATGGCTGAGGGGCTGGAACTCGGCATCTTTTGAGAATTGCGCCCGAATTCGATGTATTAGCGCGCGGAGGACTCGACGGAGCGTTTGATTCGCTGCAAGAAACAGGCGTTCGAGGGGGGAAAGGGGCGCATAGTTATCGGCAGCGGTCGATCATCGGGCGGGCTAGAACCTGGATCCGGCCTTTGGCTGTATTTCGATGCTGGCGCCGATTGCGATCGGGCAATTGTCGCGCGCCAGCTTGAATCGGCCGGACTGCTT
>JAHDXX010000076.1 GCA_023384025.1 Sphingomonadaceae bacterium | reverse complement strand
TGCCGACGCCCGTGCCGTTCCTGCCCTGGTTATCACCGCAGGCGGAAGCGTGACGCTGGCGAATGCCACGGTCACCGGTCCGCAGGGCCTGAGCAACGTGAGCGGCATCCGCATTGATGCCGGTCTCGATTTGCGGGGCGGCTCTACCTACGACAACATCGCCAATGCCCGGATCACCGGCGTGGTCTCTTCCTACAGCGGCATCACCGTCAATGCTGGCGGCAGCGCGGAATTCGCTGCCGGATCGCAGGCGCTGGCGGGCGACAGTATCGTGGTCCGCACCGGTGATGATATCATCATCGGCACTGGCGCATTGCTCCAGTCGGCCCGCGATACGGGGCTGGTGTTCAATCCTGCCGCGCCATTCGGCCCGACCGGCGCGATTGATCTCCACGCCGGCGGCCTGACCCCGCTGCTGAGCATTCCCTCGACCCCGATCGCCTCGCTGGTGGTCGATGGTTCGGTGAACGCCGGGCGCGGGGCAGTGATCGCCCGGGCCAATGCAATCGACGGGATTGACGGCGCTTTTGCAGGAAGCTCCCTGTCATTCGATATCGACAATGCACCTGCAGATGGTGCGATCCTGTCGGATGACAATGGCCTGCTGGCCGCGCCCTGCCTTGAAGGCAACGTATGCCTTGGCGGCATTGCGGCCAGCAACCTGCTGCACGTCGGGCAGGCGAGCGGCAATGACGTGCTTGCCCTGACGATCGAGCAGGGCACCGTCAACGCGCGCGAAATCCGCATCGCTACCCGCAATGACATCGTGATGGGCACCAACGGGATCGCCACGACCCTCAATGCGAGCGACCTGTTCACGGCATCGAGCCGGTCTGGTGATGTCGATCTGCGCGACGCCACGATTGCCAGCAACCTGATCCTGATCGAGGCTGCCGGCAGCCTGCTTGGCAGCGCCAGCCTGACCAGTGCCGGGGACATCGGGATCACGGTGGGCGACAGCCTGTTTGCCAGCGTGATCGACGCGGGCGGCGAGCTTACCACCGCAGCCGATACGGGCGGCGCGCTCGAAGGAAGCTACAGCGTTCCCGGCACGCTTGCGGTCGGGTCACTTTCTGTTGGAACCGGACCCATCGACTACAGCGCCGCAACGATCGATATCGGCGCGCTGTCAGCTCCGGGTACCGATGTCCGCCTGGTGGCCGCAGGTTCACTGTCACTCGGACAGACCAGCGGAGCCGCCAGCCTCTACCTTGAGGGTGGAGCGGTTTCTGCTGGCAATCTCTCGGCCAGTGGAGACATTTCGATCCTGTCCGGTTCGGATGTCGATCTGGCCGGTGCCGTTGGCGGTGGATCGGTCTCGATCCAGCTGCCAGGCAACCTGTCGTTCGGCCTGCTCGATGCAGGCGGCGACATTTTGGCTTCGGCAGGAGGTGCCATCAACGGCGGCGATCTGGTTGCTCCCGGCTCGATCACGCTTGACGGTGCCCTGATTGCCATCGGCAGTGCAACCGGCGGTACCCTGTCGCTCGCCAGCCAGACCGATGTGCTGTTTGACCTGCTTTCCTCGCCGAATTCGATTTCTGTTTCAGCCACCGATGGCACAATCGCAGGGAACACCGGTGCAGGGCTGATCGAAACGGATGGCGACCTGACCCTTCGGGCACGCGCCATCGACCTGCGCGATCTGACCGCCGGCGGCACGATCGATGTCGCGGTGACCGGCACTGCGCTGACGCTCGGCACGCTTGATGCAGGGCAGGACATCGTGCTCGGCTCGGCAGGCTCGATCAGCGTCGACCATGCAGAAGCCGTCCGCCATTTCACGGCGACTGCGGGCACCAGCTTTGCCACCGGCCCGAACTCGATCATCACCGGCGGCGACATTCTGATCGATGCGGACGGGCCGGTAACCCTGGGCAATTCCTCTGCCGGGGGGCTGGTCAATGTCACCGGCAGCCAGATCGATTTCGACACGCTGGTGTCTGGGCAGACGGTGACCATGCTGGCCCGGCCTTCGCGCCAGCCCGGATTCGGCAATGGCAACATTACCGGCAATGCCCTGACGGCCGGGCCGGGCGCCAGCGCCGTTACTTCGACCATCGGATCGGTCGCGATTGGCGGGCAGACGAGCGTGGCGGGCAGCCTGGCTGTGACGGCCAATGGCGGTGCCTCGTTCGGCACGGTCGCAGTGCAGGGTGGCGCTCTGGCTGTGACCGCTGGCAACGGCATTGCCCTGCAAGGCGCCACTGCGAGCGGAAACGTAACCTTGACGGCCGGTCAGTCGATTGTTGCGACCGGCGATATCGTCAGCGGCGGGACACTCGCCTTGCTGGCCCAGGCGGGCACCCTTTCCGCGCGCGATCTCCGCGCGGTCGGTGTCAACGCCACTGCGACTGGAGCCATCACACTGCGGAACGTTATCCTGACTGGCGGCGGCGCGAGCCTGGTCTCTGGCGGCAACATCCTGCTGCGTGATGTGACCGGCGCAGGCTCTGCCGGGGTCTCGATCACGGCTGACGGAAGCGTGGCGTTCGAGGATATCGCCAGCGATGGCGGCGTCTCCTTGCTCGCTGAAAACGGCGCGTTGACCGGCGCGACGATCACGTCCGGCGGTGCGGTTTCGCTCGACGGCGAAACGGTCATGCTGGGCGCTGTCTCCGCCAATGGTGACGTGTTCGGAATCGCCGAGAGCGGTTCGCTGGCAGCCGGAACAATTGCCTCCGCCACAGGCGAGGTGTTCCTCGAAAGCGGCACTCTGGTCGATGTCGCTTCTCTGGCAGCGGCGACCGACATCACCGTGCAGGGCGGCGATGTCGCGGTTGGAAGTGCCAGCGCCGGGCGGGATATCACGCTCGCTTCGGGCGCGGCCAATGGTGTGGTCGCCGGGCCGCTGTCGGCAGGCGGGGCAATCGCCGTCGACGCAGGCACCAGCGGGTTTGCCGGCGCTTCGCTCGACGCGGGCGGGAATGTCGGCGTGACCAGCGGCGCGGATGCTTCGTTTGCCGCGATTGTGGCAGGCGACTCGGTATCGCTGGCATCGACCGGCAACGGGAACCTCACCGGCACCTCGATCACCGCCGGGCAGGATATCGCCGCCACCACCGGAGGGCGGCTGGACGTCGAGAGCGTTTCAGCGAGCCAGTCCGGCACCGGACAGGTGAACCTTTCCGCAGCGCAGGGCATTTCGATTTCCACCCTCGTCGGCAACAGCGCCCAGCTCGCTGCCTCCGGTGGGCAGGTCCGGGTCTCGGTCGATATCGACATGACCGGCCTGGTTGGGGCCAACGGTCAGAGCGTGTTCCTGCGTTCCACCCGCAACCTGACGGCGAGCGCTTCTGCCACCGCCGGTGACATCGACATCGAGACGGAACGCGATCTCGATGTTCGCGGGGCGGTGGCCGATGCGGGCAATGTCCGGCTGGTCAGCAGCGGCGGCGTTGCCAGCGTTTCAGGCGTGAGCGCCAGCGAGGCAAGCCCCGGCACGGGCGGGAATGTCTTTATCGAAGCGGAAGAGAACCTCGGCGTGGCGGGGGCCGTGTCGGCCGCAAACCTGCTTGAAATGCGGGCAGGGGAACGGGCGGACATCAACGCGGCGGCAGTCGGGCGGGATATTGTCCTGCGCGCAAGTGATGTCGACATTGCCAGCTCGGGCTCGCTGGGCACCCTGGCGGCAACGCGCTCGATCGAGATTTCCGGCGGCGGGATCGCGCGGATCGGTGGTGACAGTGGCGGTACGCCCGGGTTCATTATCGACAACAGCGAGTTCGCGCGTATTCGCTCCGGCGGGTCGATCGCAATCGCGGCAGGTACGGCCATCGACATTGTCGGCGAAGTGGTGATGGCCGGGGCGACCGCGGACAATGCCATCGGGCTTTCCACCGGCGGCGACGTGTTCCTCGACGCGAGCGTGGGCCTGCTGGAAATCAACAACGGCTCGGGCACCTATCTCGGCACGATCGAGGTCGAGGCATCGAACTTCCTCGCGATGACCGAGCAGGCCCGCACCGATGTTGCGGCAGCCACCAGCATCGAGGCCATCGATGACCGGCTGGCGCAGAACGACGGGATCGACAATCCCGACGGCCTGATCCGTGCCGGGACGCTCGACATCACCACGACCACCAGCAACGTGTTCATCCAGAACACCGCACCCGGCACCCGCTTTGCCGAGCGGCGCGGGTTCACCGTCGACGAACTGCTGATTGCTGACCCGGCCGGCACCAACCAGCCCATCGTGATCAACGGTATCATTGACGGCGCGACCGGCGTCGACGCGGTAGCGCTGGCGCAGATCAGCAGCAGGTTCGATCCCGGTTCGACCATCAACGGCTGCCTGATCGCCAATCCCGCCGGATGCAGCGAGATCCCGGAAGGCCTTGGTGAGGGTTCGTTCCCGATCCAGGACCTGATCGACGAGCAACTCGAAGACGAGGAAGCGGGCGAGCCCGGCCTCGGTTCGGGCCTGCTGGAAACGCCGCTGTTCGAGCTGAAGGACCCGCTCGATACCAGCGAGGATCCGCTGCTCGATGACCCGGTGACCGGTGCCGGTAACGAAGACCTGTGGGTGGGCGAACAACCGGGCCAGTGATCGAGGCACGCAGGAACGCTTGACCTCGCTCGTCTTGTGGGGGCAGAGCGCGCGGCGATGACTGACGCCACGCCTCTGAAGCTGTTCAACAGCCTGACCCGCCAGCTGGAAGAGTTCCAGCCCGTCCACCCGGGTGAGGCGCGCGTCTATTCCTGCGGGCCGACGGTCTACAACTACCAGCACATTGGCAACATGCGCGCCTATGTGTTTGCCGATACGCTCGGGCGGGTGCTCCAGTGGAAGGGCTACAAGCTCACCCACGTGATCAACATCACCGATGTCGGCCACCTCACCTCGGACGCGGACGAAGGCGAGGACAAGATGGAGAAGATGGCGGCCAAGGCGGGCAAGTCCGCCTGGGATATCGCCAAGTTCTACCAGGAGGATTTCGAGCGCGACCTGGCGCGGCTCAATGTCCAGCAGAAGGCGCACCCGCGCGCGACCGAATATGTCGAGGCGATGATCGCCTGGGGCACGAAGATCGCTGACAAGCACTGCTACGAGCTCGACAGCGGGCTCTACTTCGATGTCTCGACCGTGGCGGACTACGGGCGGCTGGCCCGCGCGGTGACCGAGGACGGGGAAGGGCGGATTGACACTGTCGAGGGCAAGCGCAACGCGGCCGATTTCGCAATCTGGCGCAAGACGCCTGCTGGCGAAACGCGGCAGATGGAGTGGGACAGCCCGTGGGGCAAGGGCGCGCCCGGTTGGCACCTCGAATGCTCGGTGATGGGCGAGGCGCTGCTCGGTTTCCCGTTTGATATCCACACTGGCGGGATCGATCATCGCGAGATCCACCATCCCAACGAGATTGCGCAGAACCAGGCTTATTGCTGCACAAATGGGCTGGACCGCGCGGAGAACAGCGGCGCGCGCATCTGGATGCACAACAATTTCCTGGTCGAACGCAGCGGCAAGATGAGCAAGAGCGCGGGCGAGTTCCTGCGGCTGCAATTGCTGGTCGACAAGGGCTACCACCCGCTCGCCTACCGGCTGATGTGCCTGCAGGCGCATTATCGCAGCGAACTCGAGTTCAGTTGGGAAGGGCTTGGCGCGGCGCTGACGCGGTTGAAGCGAATGGTGATGGCGATTGAAAAGATTAGAAGCCGGATCGACAAATCTAATCCTTCACCAGATGGGTGGTGGCAAAATTGGATTGACGCATTGGACATTGAGTTGTCGGACGATCTCGCAACTGTCGGAGCGCTCCTGCATCTCGAAGAACTGATTGGTCCCAAGTGGAATAACCCTGTCGACGTTCTTCGGATGGTAGAGGAGTTTGACAAAGTATTAGGTCTAGATCTCCTTGATCTAACTCGGGCCGACCTCCGAATCCGCCCGAAGGACGCTCAAATCACCGAACGCGAAATCGAAGCCGCACTCGACCGCCGCAAGGAAGCCCGCGCAGCCAAGGACTTCGCCACCTCCGACGCGATCCGCGATGAACTCGCGGCCCAGGGCGTCGAGGTAATGGATGGCGATCCGCTGGGGTGGGAATGGCGACTGAGCCTTTGACCACCATCAATCCCAAACCTCCGTTCGCCCTGAGCTTGTCGAAGGGCTGCACTTCTTCTTCGGACCTGGCGTCGAAGTGAAGGACAGTGCTTCGACAAGCTCAGCACGAACGGTTTCCTTGAGGGAGGCCGTGGCAACATGAAGCTCTGGCGCCTTACCCGTGTGCCGTTCGTGACGCTCGACGGGAAGGGGGCGGAACTCCACGGCGCCCGTTATGCGCCGCCGGGGCAGCCGGTGGTCAGCCTTGCCAGCGAGGCCGGGCTGGCGGTGCTGGTGGCCCAGCGTTACCTTCCCGGTGATCGGGCAGACTGGCCGCAGGATTTCGTCCTCGGCTGGACCGAGATCGATGCCACGCCCGAACGTGTCCCCGATCCGGACGAGGACACGATCCGCAACCATGTCGGCAGCTGGCTCGATCAGTGCCGCTCGCTGACCTGCGCCATCCGATCGCGCGTGCTGCCCGAGGCCGACGTGATCTACCTCAACCCGCGCCACCCGGAGGCGGCGCGCGTGCCGCCCTTGACGACCCGCCCCTTCTCCTTCGAAGAATGCCTGCACCGTCCACCCATGCTTGACCGTTACCGGAGTGTATCATGACTATCCTCGCTATCTCCGGCCTCATTCGACCCTTGCTTGAACCGCGTCTGCCCGAGGGTGTCGATGTGCGTTGGTTCATGTCCGCCGAGGAAGCCCGCGAAGCCGTGGCCGATGCGGAAATCGGCTGGTTCGACATGAACGACAAGGAAGCGATGGCCGAGACGCTCAGGGCAGCGAAGAAGCTCAGGTGGCTCAACTCGATCTACGCCGGGCTCGATTTTATGCCGATGGATGTGCTGATCGAACGCGGGATCACTGTCACCAACGGGGCGGGGATCAATGCGCTGACCATTGCCGAATATGTCGTGATGGGCATGCTGACCACTGCCAAGGGCTATCGCGACGTGGTCCGGGCGCAGGACCGGCATGAGTGGCTGCTCGATTCGCCGGGCAAGCGCGAGCTTGCGGGGTCGAAGGCGCTGCTGCTGGGCTATGGCGCGATCGGCCAGCTGATCAAGCCTCGGCTGGAAGCCTTCGAAGTTGATGTGACGGTTGTCCGGCGGAGCAGCGGCGAGGGCGTACTCACCCCCGACGAATGGCGCGGCAAGCTCGGCGAGTTCGACTGGGTAATCCTTGCCGTGCCCGCCACACCGGAAACCGACGGCATGATCGGGGTGGACGAACTGTCGGCGATGAAACCCGATGCGGTGCTGGTGAATATTGCCCGCGGGGCAGTAGTCGACCAGCCGGCGCTGGAGGAGGCGCTGCGAGAGAAGCGGATTGGCGGCGCGTTTCTCGACGTGACCACACCGGAGCCGCTGCCGCCCGAGCACCCGCTCTGGGCGCTCGACAATGCCCATGTGACCATGCACCTGTCGGGCCGGGCGCAGGACAAGATGTTCCAGCGTTCCGCGCAGCGTTTCCTTGACAATCTGGACTGCTACCTGCGCGGCGAGCCGGTCGCGCCAGTGTTTGACCCGAGGCGCGGCTACTAGTTCTTGCCAAATCGCGGCATCCTCTGTAGGGGCGCCGCTTTCCCGATCACAGCACGCCCGGTCGGAACCGGGCACAGGCTACGAAGGACAGACATCATGAAGGCCGAAGGTCACCCCGATTACCACATGATCACGGTCAAGATGACCGATGGCACCGAGTATCAGACCCGCTCCACCTGGGGCAAGGAAGGCGATGTGATGTCGCTTGAAATCGATCCGCTCAGCCACCCGGCCTGGACCGGCGGCAAGCAGCAGATCCAGGAAGGTGGCCGCGTGGCTGCGTTCAACAAGCGTTTCGGCGGGCTCAGCCTCAAGAAGAACTGATCGTTCTTCCGCGAACTGCATTCAGAAGGGCGGCCCGCAACGGCCGCCCTTTGTCGTTTCAGGCCGCGTGGGCAATGCAGCGGGTCGCGATCGGGCGGGCCTTGAGGCGACCAAGGTCAATGTCCTCGCCGCAGACTGCACAAGTGCCATAGGTGCCGTTGGCAATTCGGCCCAGCGCGGCGCGGATCTGCACGATTTCCTGCCGCAGCACCTCATCGACTCCGGCGAGAGCTTCGTCGTCGGCCAGATCGACTGCCTGCTCCTCCCAGTCGGCATCAAGTGGCTGGCGCAAATCGTCTTCCAGCCCTTCTGCCCGTGCGGTGAGGTCAGCAAGACGGGTCTTCAGCGCCTGCTCCAGTTCTGCAAAATCGGGCATGCCCGGTCCTTTCTGTTGTTCTGTCTGCTCAAACTAGCCGATCACCGGACGGTTTCCTTGATGTGAATCAAAATTGGCCAGTCGGGCAGCGCCCCGGGATTCGCAGGCAGCAGGTGGCTGCGCGATAGCCGCGAGGGCACCGGGCAAGAATCTTGCGCGGCGGTTGGTTGCGCAAGTTTTTCGCTTCCCAAATGCGCTGCCTTGTGCAACAGGCCGCTCCCGCTGCTCCCACCCCTTGACCGGGGCGCGACGTGGCGTAACAGGCCCCTTCCTGCGGCCGGGCAATGGCCCGCAGCAGGGGCATGTGGCGATCGTAGCTCAGTTGGTTAGAGCGCCGGTTTGTGGTACCGGAGGTCGCGGGTTCGAACCCCGTCGATCGCCCCATTTTGCTCCTGCAGGTCGGCCGCGCAACGGGGCGTAATTGCGATGACCGCTTTCTGGACCGAACCGGATTTCGACGATCACGAGCAGGTGCTGTTCGTGCGGGATGCAGCCAGCGGACTGACGGCCCTCATTGCGATTCATTCGACCCATCTCGGGCCCGCTGCGGGCGGAACGCGGTTCTGGCACTATGCCGATCCGGCAGCGGGCATGCGCGATGCCCTGCGCCTCAGCCGGGGAATGAGCTACAAGAACGCCATGGCCGGATTGCCGGCGGGCGGGGGCAAGGCCGTGATCCTGGCCGATGCGGCGCGGACGAAGACGCCGGAGTTGCTGGCGGCCTTTGCGCGCGCAGTCGACGGGCTGGGCGGGAAGTATATCACCGCGCAGGATGTCGGCATGAGCGAAGCCGACATGGTGAGCCTGTCACAGCACACTGCCCATGTCGCCGGTCTCCCCGGGCAAGGGGGGGACCCCGGGCCCTATACCGCGCGCGGGGTCTACCTCGGTGTCAAGGCAGCGGCGCAGCGGGCGCTCGGTACATCCGACATGAAGGGCGTGCGGGTCGCGATACAGGGCGTCGGCAGCGTGGGTGGGGGGCTTGCGCGTTATCTGGCAGCAGATGGCGCAGACCTGATCCTGGCTGACATGGACCATGCCCGCGCCATCGCCCTTGCGGACGAACTGGGCGGACGCGCAGTGGCGAAAGAAGAGATCCTGTCGTTTGAGGCGGATATTGTCAGCCCCTGCGCGCTGGGCGCGATCCTTACCGAACAATCCATTGCCACCCTGCGGACCCGCGTGGTTGCGGGCGGTGCCAACAACCAGCTGGCGACCGGATCGGAAGGGCGCCTGCTGCAGGATCGCGGTATCCTCTACGCGCCCGACTATGTCATCAACGCGGGCGGGATCATCAATGTCCTGCGCCATATCGACGGGGCGGGTGATGACGAGATCAATGCGCGGATCGATCGTATCCCGGATCGGCTCGAAGCAGTGTGGCAGGAAAGCGAGGCTACCGGTGCAACTCCGGACAGCGTAGCCGACCGGATGGCGCAAAAACTGATCGGGCGCTGATTCGCACCCTTGCGGGGCAAGGCTGCCCCTGCCAAACCCCTGCCGGACAGTTTCATGCACGGCTTTGCGAACCCTAAGCGCTTCCTGGCGCTCGCTTCCTGGCTTACCCCCCTGCTGCTGGTCAGCGGGCTGGTGACTGCCGGGGGCGCACTCGTGTGGGGCATGACCTCGGTTCCGCCTGATCGCCTGATGGGCGAGACCGTGCGGATCCTCTTCGTCCATGTCCCGACAGCGTGGCTGGGAATGGGCGGGTGGACTGCCATCGCCGTGTCGAGCGCGGTGTTCCTGATCTGGCGCCATCCGCTGGCTGCGCTTGCAGCGCGCGCGGCCGCAGTGCCGGGCGCAGTATTTACGGCCATCTGTCTTGCCACCGGGTCGATCTGGGGACGCCCGACCTGGGGTACATGGTGGGAATGGGATGGCCGCCTTACCAGCATGCTGGTGCTGCTGTTCCTCTACTTCGGTTACATTGCCCTGGCGCAGGCTGCCGAGCGTGAAGGGGTTTCCCAGCGCATCCCGGCGATTTTCGGTCTTGTGGGCGCGATCAACATTCCGATCATCAACCGTTCCGTTGTGTGGTGGAACTCGCTCCACCAGCCCCCCAGCATCACAGTGGGCAAGAGCGCGATCGACCCGGAATTCCTCGTGCCGCTGCTGGTGGCGGTGATCGGTTTTTCACTACTGTTCGGCGGTGTGGTGCTGGCGCGGATGCGCGCGCTGCTGGCGGATGTGCAGGCCGAAGCGCGCTTGCGGCGCAAGGCGCTGGAGGCAGCCTGATGCGCGAAGGACTGGATCAGTGGCCATTCGTGCTCGCCGCTTACGCGGTAGCCGTACTGGGCACTTTGGTAATGGTGGGGTGGAGCTGGATTGCCATGCGGCGCGCTGAAAGGCGACGGGACGCCGCCCGCAAGGAGACAGCACGCGAATGAACGCCCTCAAAGCCAAGCACCAGCGACTGGTGCTCATCGTCATTGCCCTCGTCGCACTTGTCGGCGCGGGTCTGCTTGCGGCCTGGGCGCTGCGCAACCAGGCAAATTACTTCTACCTGCCTGCCCAGATGGTGGCTGATCCGCCCGAAGTCGGGCAGCCCGTGCGGCTCGGCGGTATGGTCGAGGAAGGCAGCCTTAAGACGCTGGCCGATGGCGTGACCGTGTCGTTCTCCGTGACAGACAAGGATGCGGCGAAAGTGCCGGTCCGCTTTACCGGCATCCTGCCGGACCTGTTCGTTGAAGGGTCGGGCGTGGTGGCAGAAGGCAAGATGGGACCGGACGGAGTGTTCATCGCCGACAACCTGCTCGCCAAACATGACGAGAATTACGTTCCGCGCGAATTGCAGGAAATGAGCCAGCACCAGCAGGCGGCTGTCGTCGAGGAGACCTATTGATGATTGCCGAGCTGGGTCTTGCTGCCCTGTGGCTGGCGGCTGCCCTGGCGGCGCTGCAGCTGATCGCCGGGTTCGCGGCGGTGCGCAATCCCGCAGGGGAGCTCGCCAGCCTGGTGCGCCCGGCAGCGGTTGTGCAGGGGGTGCTGTGCGCTTTCGCTTTCGTGATGCTGCTGTGGCTGTTCATGATCACCGACCTGTCGGTCAAGCTGGTGGCGATGAATTCGCACTCGATGAAGCCGATGGTCTTCAAGCTGGCAGGGGCATGGGGCAACCACGAAGGTTCGATGCTGCTGTGGATCACCGTCATGGCCATGGCCGGCGGCCTTATCGCCTGGGTCGAGCGGCGCTTGCCGGAAAAGACCATGATGGCAACGCTCGGCGCGCAGGCATTCGTCGGGCTCGGATTCTATGCCTTCCTGCTGCTCAGCTCGAACCCGTTTGAGCGCCTGCCGCAGCCCGCGGTCGAGGGCCTCGGGCTCAATCCTTTGTTGCAGGACATCGGCCTCGCGTTCCATCCGCCGACACTCTATTTCGGCTATGTCGGCCTGTCGGTGGCATTCAGTTTTGCTGTCGGCGCCTTGCTGACACGGCAGGTTACGCCGGACTTTGCCCGCGCGATGCGTCCGTGGGTACTGGGTGCATGGGTGTTCCTGACAATCGGCATCACCGCGGGTTCGTATTGGGCATACTACGAGCTCGGCTGGGGCGGGTGGTGGTTCTGGGACCCGGTCGAGAATGCATCGCTCATGCCGTGGCTGGCGGCGACCGCGCTGCTGCATTCCGCCAGCGTGCTCGCCGCACGCGACGCATTGCGCGCCTGGACGATCATGCTGGGCGTGGTTGCCTTCTCCATGAGCATGGTCGGGACGTTCCTGGTGCGCTCGGGCATCCTCACCAGCGTCCACGCCTTTGCGGTCGATCCGGAACGTGGCTCGTTCATTCTCGCCTTGCTGACGATCTACATCGGGGGCGCGCTGGTGCTGTTTGCGCTGCGGGCCGGCAGCGTGGCTGAAGGGGAGCGTTTCGCCACGACCAGCCGCGAAGGTGCACTGGTGTTCAACAACGTGATGCTGTGCGCAATCCTTGGCGTCGTGCTGATGGGCACGCTCTACCCGCTGGTGACTGAGGCATTCGACGTCAGGGTTTCGGTCGGGCCGCCCTATTTCAACCCGGTCGGCGCCATTTTCACTTTCCCGATGCTGGCGATCATGGCGGTTGGCCCCTTGCTGCGGTGGCGGCGTGACAAGCTGGAACGGGTTCGCCTGCCTCTGGCTATCGTCGCTGCTGCAACGGTGGCGGTGCTCGCACTGGTGCTGGTGCTGGGCGGGGCGGGCATCCTGCCTCTGCTCGGCCTGGCCTTTGCCATTGGTCTCGCCATCGCAAGCTTCCTGCCGCTGCGCGGGCGCAACCTGCGCCGGGTACCCCTGGCGGTGTGGGGCATGGTCATCGCGCACTTTGGTGTAGCGGTGGCGCTTTACGGCATGGCCAGCGAAACCGCCTTTACCAAGGAACGGCTCGCAGCGGTGCAAGTGGGCGGCAGCACTGATGTCGGGCCGTGGACGGTTTCGCTTGCCGGTGTCGAGCCGGTCGCAGGCCCGAACTGGACCGCGATCGAGGCGCGCCTGCTGGCCAGCTACGAGGGAGGCGAGCCGATCCCGCTCGGGCCGCAGGCGCGCACTTTCTGGGCCCCCATTCAGGAAACCACGGAAAGCGTTCTCGCGACCCGATGGAACGGCCAGCTTTATGCGGTAATCGGGAACCAGGCGGAAGATGGCCGCTGGCAGCTGCGCCTGTGGTGGAAGCCGTGGGTTACGCTGATCTGGTATGGCGGACTGCTGGTGGCGCTCGGCGGCGTGCTGGCACTGGTCGGGCGTCTGGCGGAAGACCTCAAGCGCCGCCATGTCCGTGCACGCGTGGCGGAACGGCGGCGGGAGGCAAAGGCGTGATGCGCTGGTGGTGGATTCCGGTCGGGCTGTTTGCCCTGTTCGTCGGCCTTGCCGGTTACCAGCTGACCCAGCCG
>JAHDXX010000075.1 GCA_023384025.1 Sphingomonadaceae bacterium | reverse complement strand
GGTCACGCCGATTTCGGTCCCCGCGACCTTGGCGGTGTAGCCGCTGAGGAAGTAATACATCGCCTGGTCCGGGGTGAGCCGCGCGATCGGAGGCAGCACGCCGAAGGCATCGGCGGTCAGCATGATCACGTTGGCCGGTGCCGGGCCGAGGTTCTTTTCGCTCGTGTTCGGAATATACTCGATCGGATAGGCGCCGCGGGTATTCTCGGTCTTGCTGCCGTCGGTGAAATCGAGTTCGCGCGTCGCCGGCTCCATCGTCACGTTCTCGAGGATCGTGCCAAACATCTTGGTGGTGGCGTAGATCTCCGGCTCGCCTTCAGCCGAGAGGTTGATCATCTTGGCGTAGCAGCCGCCTTCGAAGTTGAACACCGCCTGGTCGGACCAGCCGTGCTCGTCGTCGCCGATCAGCGTGCGGCTGGCATCAGCCGAAAGCGTGGTCTTGCCGGTGCCCGAAAGGCCGAAGAAGATCGCGCTCTTGCCATCGGCGCCGATATTGGCCGAGCAGTGCATCGGCATCACACCCTGTGCGGGCAGCAAGTAGTTCAAGAGGCCGAACACGCCCTTCTTCATCTCGCCCGAATACTCGGTGTTGCCGATCAGGATCAGCTTGTCGGTGAAGTTGACCGCGATCACCGTGTCGCTGCGGCAGCCATGGCGCTCGGGGTCAGCCTTGAAGCTCGGCAGGTTGATGATGGTGTATTCGGGGGTGAAACCAGCAAGCTCGTCTGCGGTGGGGCGGACCAGCAGGGTACGGATGAACAGGTTGTGCCAGGCCATCTGGTTGATGACGCGCACGTTGACGCGATATTCCGGCTGGCTGCCGCCGAACAGGTCAGCGACGTAGAGCTCGTCCTGATCCTGTACTGCGGCGAGGAAATCAGCCTTCAGGTTGGCCCAGTGCGCCGGGTCCATCGGCTGGTTGATCGCGCCCCAGTTGATGGTGTCTTCGGTCGTTGCATCACGGACGATGTACTTGTCCTTCACGCTGCGACCGGTGAACTTGCCGGTGTCGACCAGCAGCGCGCCATCCCTGGTAAGTTGCCCTTCGCCCTTTTTCAGCGCATGTTCGACCAGCGCTGCCGTGCCGAGGTTGGGGTGGATTACAGCCCGGGTGGCAAAGCCCTGGGCGTCAAGCGAAGTGGACAGCGGGGTGGTCATGTCGTCTCCTGGCGAGGCAGGCGATCACCGGTCCGCAGGGGCTGCGGCCGATTCGCCTGCATACGAATGCACGGAATGTCACCGCGGCCCATAATCGCACCCCTGCCCTGCGTCAAACCATGCGAAACTGCGCGCGCGGATAGTTGTGATTTGCCGCTGCCGGACGTTGCCCGCCTGCGCTGAAACGACTAGTCAGTCGGCATGGCAGAGAGCGATCCCAGACCCCGCCGGCGCGAGCGCGTTATTGCGCTGGTCGATGATGACCGCAATATCCTGACCACCGTCTCCATCGCCCTGCAGGCGGAAGGGTTTACCACCCGGATCTACACCGACGGGGAATCTGCCCTGAAGGCCCTGCTCGACAACCCGCCCGACCTGGGTGTGTTCGACATCAAGATGCCGCGCATGGACGGGATGGAGTTGCTGCGCCAGCTGCGCCGCCATTCCGAACTGCCGGTCATCTTCCTCACCAGCAAGGACGACGAGCAGGACGAGGAAGCCGGACTGGAACTGGGGGCAGACGACTACATCGCCAAACCCTTCAGCCTGCGCCTGCTGGTCGCACGGATCCGGGCGATCCTGCGCCGCATCGGTGTTGACGAAGCGGATGACGAGCTGCCCAACGACAGCGACGAGAAGCCCGGCCCCGTGCTCGAACGCGGCCGGCTGCTGATGGACCCCGCCCGGCATCTGGTGACCTGGGACGGCAAGCCGGTATCGCTCACGGTCACCGAGTTCCTCCTGCTGGAAGCGCTCGCGGCGCGGCCCGGGGTTATCAAGAGCCGTAACCAGCTGATGGATGCGGCTTATCCCGACGACGTGTTTGTCGATGACCGGACTGTCGACAGCCACATCAAGCGCATGCGCAGCAAGTTCCGCTCGGTCGACCCGGGCTTTGCCGCGATCGATACCCTCTATGGCGCGGGCTACAGTTTCAACGATGGCTGACAGCGCCTCGCGCCGCGACGCGTTCGACCAGCAGCTGCGCCGCTTCCGCTGGTCCAACCGGCTGTCGATCACCCCGCGAATCCTCGCGGTGAACATCCTGCCGCTGGCGCTGCTGGGCGGCGGGGTGTTCTACCTCGACGGCTACCGCAAGCAGCTGCTTGCCGAACGCTACAAGATGGCGCGGATCGAAGTGCAGATCACCGCCGAGGCCCTCGCCGGGGCGAGCCGCCAGCGGCAGGAAGCGTTGATGGTCCAGATCGGCAAGGAACAGCGCATGCGGCTGCGCATGTTCGATGCCGAGGGCAACCTGTGGGCCGACAGTTTCCAGCTCGCCGAGCCGGCCTTCCAGTTCGACGATCCGACCGACGACAAGTTCTCCGATGACTTCGCCCAGATGCTCGACCGGGTGTTCGACACCATCGTCGGGGCGGAACCGATCCCCGACTATATCGAACCGACTGAGCCGGATGCCGATGCCTGGCCGGAACTGCGCCGCGCGCGCGAGGAAGGCCTGTCGCAGATCCAGCTGCGTGACGCGCCGGACGGTTCGCCGGTGATCAACGCCGCCGCCCCGGTCGGGCTCAACGGTGCGACCCTGCTGACCACCCGCAACGCGCTCGACATCACCCTTGCCGTGCGCGAGGCGCGGACCACGCTCGGCTTCGCGGTGCTGCTGGCCCTGTTCGGTTCAGTGCTGCTGTCGCTCTACATGGCGCGCACGATCGTCCAGCCGCTGCGGGCGCTGGCATCGGCGGCGATCAAGGTCCGCCAAGGGCGCGAGCGCGGGGTCGAAGTACCACGGCTGCCCGAGCGGCAGGACGAGATTGGCGTGCTCGCCCGGGCGGTCTCGGACATGACCAACGCCCTGCGCCAGCGGATCGACGCGGTCGACCATTTTGCTGCGGACGTGGCGCACGAAATCAAGAACCCTCTGGCATCCCTGCGCGGCGCGCTGGAATCCATGCCCAAGCTTGAGGATCCGGAGCTGCGCGGCCAGCTCATGGCCATCGCCACGCACGACGTGCGCCGGATCGACCGCCTGGTCACGGAGATTTCCGAAGCCAGCCGGATCGATGCGGAACTCTCGCGCGCCACCTTCGAACCGATCGACCTGGGGCAGCTGGTCGCGGCCATCGTCGGCGCGCGCGAGAACCGCGCCGAGAACGACGACAAGCGGATCGTGATGAACCTGCCGCAGACCGGAACGCCGGTGGCCGGTGTGCCGATCAGGCTGGAACGGGTGATCGAGAACCTGCTCGACAACGCCGTGTCGTTCTCTCCGCCCGAAGGGACCATCACTGTCACCGTCCAGCGCAATGGCGCGAACGTCGAGCTGAGCGTGTGCGACCAGGGGCCGGGCATTCCCGAGGAGGCGCGCGAGAAAGTGTTCCGCCGGTTCCATTCCGAACGGCCCGATGCCGAGGCGTTCGGCAACCATTCCGGCCTCGGCCTTGCCATTGCCCGCACCATTGCCGAGGCGCACGACGGCACTCTGGTGGCGCAGGGGCGCGAGGACGGCACTTCAGGCGCGTGCATGCTGCTGACCCTGCCCCAGCGGACCACGGCAACAGCATGACCGGAACGACCGTGCGGCAAGCCACCTGCGTGGCGATTGCAGGCCGTGCTGTCCTGCTCGAAGGCCCGCCGGGGTGCGGCAAGTCAACCCTCGCGCTCAAGCTGATCGACCGCGGCGCCACTCTGGTTGGCGACGACGGGGTCGCGTTGTCGCTGGCGAATGGCCGCGTGATGGCTGCCCCGGTGGAGACGATCAGGGGGCTGGTCGAAGTCCGCAATGTGGGCGTTCTGGAAATGCCCGTCTGCGCGGCCCCGGTCGCGCTGGTGCTGCGCCTCGCAAGCGATGCCCCGCGCTTCGTCGAACAGGCCGAGAGCACGCGGCTGCTTGACCAGCCTGTGCCCCAGCTGTGGTTCGATCCGGAGATCCCGGCAGCAGCAATCCGTGCCGAACTGGCGCTTGCGCGGCACGGGATCGTGTTCGACCTTCACACCGCTGGCAAACCCGCCCACAACTAGGCGACCATGCCCACCGAATCGCCCGACCCGGCCCAGCGCCAGCACGTGCTCCTCGTCACCGGCCTGTCCGGTGCGGGGAAAACCACCGCCTTGCGGGTGCTGGAAGACCTCGGCTGGGAAGCGATCGACAATTTTCCGATCCGGCTGCTGGTCCGCCTGATCGGCCAGCCCTCGCAGGACGGCCCGCGCGTGCCGCTCGCCATCGGCTTTGATTCGCGCACGCGCGGCTTCGATCCGGCCGACGTGATCGAGCGGGTCAAGGGGCTGGCCCAGCGGCAGGACCTGGTGCTCACCACCCTGTTCCTCGACTGCAACAGCGCCGAGCTGGAGCGGCGTTACAACGAGACCCGCCGCCGCCATCCGATGGCAGCGGAGCGCCCCGTGCGCACCGGTATCCAGGCCGAGCGCGAACTGCTCGAGCCCTTGCGGCGCTGGGCCGATGCGGTGCTCGACACTTCGGCCTTCACCAGCAACGACCTGCAGCAGGCGGTTCGCGCCCAGTTCAGCCACAGCGCGCCGCAGGACATGGCCGTGATCGTGTCCAGTTTCGGGTTCGCGCGCGGTACCCCGCCGCTGGCCGACCTGGTGTTCGACATGCGCTTCCTCGACAATCCGCACTGGGTGCCGGAACTGCGCGAGCAGACCGGGCTCGATGCGCCGGTGGGCGAACATATCCGGCAGGATCCGGCCTTCGATACCGCGTTCGGGCAGATCCATGACCTGTTGCGCACCTTGCTGCCGCGCTATCGCGCGCAGGGGAAAGCCTATGTCAACATCGCGTTCGGCTGCACCGGCGGGCGCCACCGTTCGGTGTTTACCGCCGAACGCATGGGTCAGGCCTTGCGCGAGGACGGGTTTTCGCCCACGGTGCTGCATCGAAATCTGGGGTCGCGCGCAGCCGACGAAATTGAAGGCCCGAGGGGCTAGACGTATGGCAGGTGCAGCAAACGACCCCGCTGGAGAAAATCCGGATACCGTAACGCCCATGATCGGACTCATTCTGGTAACCCACGGCCGCCTGGCCGAGGAATTCGTTCACGCCATGGTCCACGTGGTCGGCCCGCAGGAAGCCGTGGCGACCGTGTGCATCGGCCCCGATGACGATGCCGAAAAGTGCCGTGCGCAGATCGCCGGGGCAATTCGCAAGGTCGATGCGGGTCACGGGGTGATCATCCTGACCGACCTGTTCGGCGGCACCCCGTCCAACCTGGCGATCTCGCTGCTCGACGCCGGGCGGGTCGAAGTGATCGCCGGCGTCAACCTGCCGATGCTGATCCGCCTGGCCGGAGTGCGCAAGGATCACGACGTCGTGGCTGCTGTCGCCGCTGCGCGTGAGGCAGGGCAGGCTTACATCACCGTCGCGTCCGAGCTGCTCGGCCAGCGGGCCAAGGCTTCGTAGGCGCGGCTGTGGGGGAGCAGCGGCGGGAGCTGGTGATCGTCAACAGCCGCGGGCTGCACGCGCGGGCCAGCGCGAAGTTCGTCAACGCGGCGAGCCAGTTGCCAGAAGGGGTCAGCGTCACCGTGGCCAAGGGTGCCAACAGCGCCGCGGGCGGATCGATCCTCGGCCTGATGATGCTCGGCGCGGCCAAGGGCGACACGATCGAGCTGATCGTCACCGGCGACCCCGACGGCGCGGTGATCGAGCAGCTGAGCGCGCTGGTAGCTGACGGTTTCGGCGAGCAGTAAGATGGCCCACCCCGGCCGGAAGCAGATCACCGGCTTTTCCAATCCCACCGTCAAGCACTTGCGCAGCTTGCGCGAGAAGAAGCACCGCAAGGCGGCAGGCCAGTTCCTCGCCGAGGGGCTGCGCCTCCTGACCGATGCGCGCGAATGCGGGCATGTGCCGCAAGTGCTGGTCATGGCCACAGGCCGCGATCCGCACCCTCTGCTCGACGCGCTGGAGCGCGATGTCATGGCGGCAGGCGGCGAGGTGATCGAGACATCGCCCGATATCCTCTCAAAAATCACCGGCAAGGCCAATCCGCAGGCGGTCGCGGGTGTGTTCGGCGAGTTCGACACCTCGCTCGCTGCGCTCGATCGCACGTCCGCACCGATCTGGCTGGTCGCGCAAGCGCTGCGTGACCCGGGCAATCTCGGCACCATGCTGCGCACCGGCGATGCGGTCGGCGCAGGCGGGCTGATCCTGATCGACGATTGCGCCGACCCGTTCAGCGTCGAGGCGGTGCGGGCGAGCATGGGGGCAGTGTTCACGCAAAGCATCGCGCAGGCGCGGTGGGAGGACTTCCTGCCATGGTTACGCAGCGGCGCGGGCCAACTGGTCGCCGCAAGCTTGCGTGATGCGGTGCCCTATCGCGGCGCACCTTATGCCGTGCCGTGTTTCATCCTCGTCGGCAACGAATCGCAGGGGCTGCCCGAAGAATACGAACTGGCCTGCGACCTGCGCGTCACCATGCCGATGAGGGGGCGGGCGGATTCGCTCAATGCCGCAGTGGCTGGCGCTGTGCTGGCGTATGAGGTGCTGGCGGCGCTTGATCGTTAGAAGGCATTCATGCCCGGCTCAGCCGAGCCGGTGCAAGGGCACACCATGACCAAGTCTGTTCTGCTTGCCGCACTGCCCATCCTCGCCGCCTGTGCAACCACCGGTCAGCCCGAAGCGGTTCGCCTTCAGGACACCAGGTGGATCTTTGGTACCATCGACGGCCAGGCCCCCGTGTCTGACCGGGCAGCGATGGCATTTGATCGGGAGCGCATCAGCGCAACAGTCGGGTGCAACGGCATGGGCGGGGACTGGCGCATCGAAGGGGGGCGGCTCGTCGGCGGCCCCTACGCCTCGACCATGATGTACTGCGACGGGTTGATGGAGCAAGAACGCGCGGTAGGCGACTTGCTCGGTGAAAAACCGACCGTTGCAGTCTCCGGCGACCGGCTTACGTTGACGTCGGCCAATCACCGGGCCGAACTGGTACGGGGCAACTAACGGTCAGGTACCGGGCGTCGGCAAGGCCGGACCCTCTTCGACATCGCTTGTCGTATACCGCGGTGCGGCCTCCACCAGCGGGACTTCCTCGATTTCGCGCTTGCCGATTTCGACGCCCTTTTCCGCCAGACGCTTGCCCGAGGACAGCACGTTCCTCTCAAAAGAGCCGACGAACTTGTTGTAATTGTTGACCGCTGTTTCCAATCCACCACCAACGCGCTTCAGATGTTCGGCTGCGGTTGCGAGCCGGTCATAAAGCTCGGCACCCATGCGCCCGATTTCCTGCGCCTCGCGCGCGAGGCCATCCTGCCGCCAGACTTGCGCAACGGTCCGCGCGATCGCGACGAGGTTGGTAGGAGTGGCCAGCAAGACCCTCTTGTCGAAGGCAAAATTCCACAGGTCGGGATCGTGTTCGAGCGCCGCGGCGACGAAGTGCTCGCCCGGCACGAACATCACCACGTAGTCGGGCGCGTCCTCGAACTGGCTCTGGTAGCTCTTCGCGCCGAGCGTCTGCACGTGGTTGCGCATCGAGCGGACATGGTCGGCCATCGCCCGCGCCCGCGCCTCGTCGTTGTCGGCCTCGAACGCTTCCTGGTAGGCATTGAGCGAGACCTTGGAATCGATCACCAGCATCTTGCCGCCGGGGATGCGCACGATCGCATCGGGGCGCAGCCGCCCGTCCTCGGTGTCGATCGACTGCTCCATCAGGAAATCGGTATGCTGGGCAAGGCCGCACTGCTCGAGCAGGTTCTGCAGCGCCCGCTCGCCCCAGCGCCCGCGCGCCTTGGGGGCATTGGTGAGCGAGTTGCCGAGCCGCTGCGCCTCGCGCCGGACCTGCTCCTGCCCGGCGCGCATCTGCTCGATCACGCCGGCCAGCTGGCCGAAGGCATCGACCCGCTTTTCCTCCAGCGACCTGACCTGCTCCTCGTAGCTCTTGAGCCGGTCACCCACGGGTGCGAGCAGCGCGCGCAGCTTCTCCTCGCTGGCCTTTTCGGAATGGCCGAGCCGCTCCTCGGCGCGCTTGAGGAATTCCTCCTGCGCTTTCGCCAGCACCTCACCGCCCGTCGCGCGAAACTGCATGAGCAATTCCTCGCGGGCCGAGTTCATCGCCGCGATCTGCTTGTCGAAGTTCTCGGCATTGGCGCGCAGGGTTGCCACTTCGATCCGGGCATCGCCCAGCTCCGCGACCGCGCGGTTGAAGCGCGCCTCGGCCTCGCCCGCCTCGCCCTCGGCATCGGATAACCGCTCGCGCAGGTCCGCCACCGGGCGGGAACCGGCAAACCAGCCGCCGAGCGCACCGAGAACAAGGCCGCCGAACAGGGCGAGGAGAATGAAGAGCATCGGGTCCATGCCTACCGCTTACGCGGAACGGACGGGGAACGCCAGTCCCTCACATTTGCTACCCACATTCGTTCCCCCGGACTTGATCCGGGGTCCCGCTTACTGACGGATTGGCGCCAGGATGCCCAAGAAGCTGGACCCCGGATCAAGTCCGGGGTGACGGAATCAGTAGAATTAGGCTGCCCTGAGTTTCTGCAGCTTCTTCAGCGCCATCTGCCGCTTCAACCGGCTGAGGTGGTCGATGAACAGGATACCTTCCAAGTGATCCATTTCGTGCTGGATGCAGGTCGCCATCAGGCCCTCCATCGCTTCCTCGTGATGGTTGCCGTCAAGATCCTGGTAGCGCACGGTGCAGGTCGCCGGGCGGTCGACGTCGGCGTAGATTTCGGGGACCGAGAGGCACCCTTCCTGATAGGTCGCCAGCTCCGCCGCCGGATCGACAATCACCGGATTGACGAAGACGCGCGGCTCCTTCTTCGTCGGCTGGTGGTGATGGTGGTGCCCGTCATGGTTGCACGGTTCGGGCTCGGCATCCGGGTCTTCCGGCTGCAGGTCGATCACCAGCACCCGTTTGGGCACGCCCACCTGGATCGCGGCGAGGCCGATGCCGGGGGCATCGTACATCGTCTCGAACATGTCCTCGACCAGCGTGCGCAGGTCTTCGTCGAACGCGGTGACGGGTTCGGACACGACTTTCAGCCGGGGGTCCGGCACTTCCAGGATTTCGCGAATGGCCATGGGTGCCACATAGTGCGGTGGGCGCCGTGCTTCAACCGTTGAAGGGGTTCACACGAAGACACGAAGAGGTAGGTCGTGCGGCGAAGCCGCATGCGAATGATTGAGCAGTTCGCCGCACGTCGTTGATTGGCCTGCGGCCGGGAAAGACATCTTCGTGTCTTCGTGTGAACCAATTTCACCCCACCGGCCGCCGTGCGCGCAAGGCCTGAGCCAGCGTGCCCTCATCGAGGTAGTCGAGCTCGCCGCCCACCGGCAGGCCGTGGGCCAATTGTGTAACCCGCACCGGGAACGACTCCAACCGTTCGGCAAGGTAATGCGCGGTGGTCTGGCCTTCGAGCGTGGCATTCATCGCGAGGACCACTTCGTCGATCCCGCCTGCTTCAACCCGGCCGAGCAGCTGGTCGATCGACAGGTCCTCCGGCCGCACCCCGTCGAGCGCGGACAGCCGTCCGCCGAGCACGTGGTAGCGCCCGGTGAACAGCCGCGCCCGGTCGAGCGCCCACAGGTCGGACACTTCCTCGACCACGCACAAAGACCGCGCGTCGCGGCGCAGATCGGAACAGATGCCGCAGGGCACGCGGGTGTCGACATTGCCGCATTGCGGGCATTCGCTGAGATTGTCCTGCACCCCGCCCAATGCCTCGAGCAGTTCCGGCAGCGCCCGTTCGCGGTGCTTCACCAGCCACAGCACCGCCCGCCGCGCGCTGCGCGGGCCGAGGCCGGGAAGCCGCGCCAGCGCCGAGGCCAGGCGTTCGATTTCCGTTGAAGCCAAAGTGCGAGTCTCTCTTTCCGTTCGCCCTGAGCTTGTCGAAGGGCCGTACTTCCTTCTAGTGCCGCGCTAGAAGAAAAGGCAGGGCTTCGACAAGCTCAGCCCGAACGGAACTGTTATCAAGGCTCAACACTCGTGCGAACAATCTTCATGGGAACGCCGGACTTCGCCGTGCCGAGCCTGCGCGCACTGCATGCTGCGGGGCATCAGGTTGTGGCAGTCTACAGCCAGCCGCCCGCGCCATCGGGGCGCGGCAAGAAGCTCCAGCCATCGCCGGTGCACCGGGTGGCGGAGGAGCTGGGCATTGCCGTCCACACGCCGAAGTCGCTCCGCAAGGCCGAAGCGCAGGAAGAATTTGCTGCGCTCGGGGCCGATGTCGCGGTGGTCGCCGCCTATGGCCTGATCCTGCCGCAAGCCATTCTCGATGCGCCGAAGCACGGTTGCCTCAACGTCCACGCCTCACTCCTGCCGCGCTGGCGCGGGGCGGCGCCGATCCACCGCGCGGTGATGGCGGGGGACAAGGAAACCGGCGTCACCATCATGCAGATGGACGCCGGGCTCGACACCGGGCCGATAATCGCGAAAGTCACCACCCCAATCAACGACAAGACCACCGGCGAACTCACAGCCGAACTGGCCGAACTCGGCGCGCACCTGATGGTCGAAGTGCTGGCCGGGCTCGACCAGATCGAACCAGTCATCCAGCCCGAGGAGGGGGTCACCTACGCCGCCAAGATCGACAAGGCCGAGGCGCGGATCGACTGGTCGCGGCCTGCCGCAGAGGTCGTCCGCCACATCCACGGCCTCGCCCCCTTCCCCGGCGCCTGGTGCGAGATCGACGGCGAGCGGGTGAAACTGCTCCGCGCTGTGGTGTTCGACGGTAACGACAACCCCGGCACAGTCCTCGACGACATGCTGACCATCGCTTGCGGCAGCGGCGCCATCCGTCCGGTCCGGCTCCAGCGCGCAGGCAAACCGGCCATGGGCTTGGACGAGTTCCTGCGCGGCTATCCGGTTGCGGCGGGGACGGTGCTGGAATGAGCTCAACCCGACAGCTTGCAGCGCGAGCGGCTTCCGTCGCTGCCGTCCTGCTGGCTTACCGGCTGGTTGCGGAGATGGATCAGGGCGAAACAGCGGGCGGCCAGCTCACTGGCCCGATGATCCTTGCCTGCTTCGCATCATTGCCAGTGCTGGTGGCGAGTGTGATCATGCAATCCAGACAGCGCCGGATAGCTCTCTTCCTTTGGATTGGCGGCATGATTCTGGCAGTCCCCTTGGCATCCTACGATCTCTTTCCGGGCTGGTGGAGCAGGGTAGGCCCCTGGCCGAACTCCGGGGGTTATGTGCCTCCATTGTTTGTTGCCGAATGGGAAAGTTTGATCCTTGTGCTGCTGTTGATCTCGTCTCTTGTCCTTCAGGCTTGGCCGTCGAGCAAATGACCCGCTTCGCCCTCACTCTCGAGTTCGACGGCACGCCTTTCTTCGGGCTGCAACGGCAGGCGCACGGGCCGAGCGTGCAGCAGGCGGTCGAGGAAGCGGTTCATGCCACCACCGGCGAAACCGTCACGCTCCACGCCGCCGGGCGGACCGATGCCGGAGTCCACGCGCTGGCGATGCCGGTGCACGTCGATATCGCGAAGGAGATCGACGCCTTCCGGCTGATGGAAGCGCTGAACTACCACCTGCGCGCCGTGCCGGTCGCGGTGCTCGCTTGCGAGGTGAAACCGGACGACTGGCACGCGCGGTTTTCCTGCGTGGGCCGCGCCTACGAATACCGCATTGCCAATCGCCGCGCGCCGCTGACGCTGGAGGCGAACCGCGCGTGGCAGGTGCCGCAGCCGCTCGACCCGCAAGCGATGCATCGCGCCGCGCAGGCGCTGGTCGGGCGGCATGACTTCACCACCTTCCGCTCGGTCCATTGCCAGGCGCAGAGCCCGGTCAAGACGCTCGACCGGCTCGATGTGTCGCGCGAGGGCGACCATGTGATCGTCCGCACCGCCGCGCGCAGCTTCCTCCACCATCAGGTACGCAGCATGGTCGGGTGTCTGGCGCTGGTCGGCATGGGCCGCTGGCACGAGGAGCAGGTCGCCGAGGCGCTTGCCGCGCGTGACCGGCAGGCGCTGGGACTCAATGCCCCGCCGCACGGGCTCTATTTCGTCGCGGCGCGCTATCCCGATTGAGTCTTCGTTCCAAAACCGACCTTCCATTTCCGTCATTGCGAGCGTAGCGAAGCAATCCAGTGCGGCACGCGCAAACTCTGGATTGCCACGTCGCCAGCGGCTCCTCGCAATGACGAATAATAGGGAAGTATGATGACCGAGACTGGCAAGCAGCTTTTCACCACCCTCGATGCGAACGGCACCCTGACCGTCGAAGTCGGCGAGGCGCCTGTCCCCACCCCCGGCCCGAGCCAGGTGCTGGTGAAGATGGAAGCCGCGCCGATCAACCCGAGCGATCTGGCGCTGTTGTTCTCCGCTGCCGACCTCGAAAACGCCGAGTATACCCCGGGCAAAGTCGTGGCGCAGATGCCCGAACCGTTCCTCACCGGGCAGAAGGGCCGTCACGGCCAGCGCTTGCCGGTCGGCAACGAAGGTGCGGGCACGGTGATCGCCGCCGGCGATTCGGACATGGCCAAGGCACTGGTCGGCCAGCGCGTCGCTTGCGTCCCGGGCAATGCCTTTGGCCAGTATTGCGTCGCTGAGGCCATGATGTGCCTGCCGATCAGCGACCTCTCCAGCGCCGAGGGCGCGAGCGCTTTCGTCAACCCGATGACCGCGCTGGGCTTCGTCGAGACCGCGAAGATGGAAGGGCACGACGCGATCATCCACCTCGCCGCCGCCTCCAACCTCGGCCAGATGCTCAACCGGATCTGCCTCGAAGACGGGATGAAACTGGTCAATATCGTGCGCAAGCCGGAGCAGGCCGAGCTACTCAAGAGCCAGGGCGCGGAGCACGTCGTCAACTCCTCCGACCCCGACTTCATGAAGCACCTGCGCGCCGCAATCGATGCGACCGGCGCGTTCCTGGGCTTCGATCCGATCGGTGGCGGGACCCAGACCGATGCCTGCCTCAAAGCGATGGAGCAGGTCGCGGCCAGCCGGATGAGCGAGTACAGCCGTTACGGTTCGAACCAGGACAAGAAGATGTACATGTACGGCCGGCTCGACCTGGGGCCGACCATTCTCACCCCCAGCTACGGCCTGCAGTGGACCGTGTCGGGCTGGCTGCTGACCCCGT
>JAHDXX010000345.1 GCA_023384025.1 Sphingomonadaceae bacterium | reverse complement strand
TTCGTAAGCCGCGAGCGTGTGCTCGGGGCGCTCGCCGCTCGCGCCGCGATGGGCGATCACCAGCGGGCCCTCCGCTGCGAGCCCGGGCGTGCCCAGGCCGAGTGCCGCCAGTGCCATTATCGCGTGCCAGACCCGCATTGCACCTCCACCTCTCCTGTTCCCGCCACCCGCGCCAGCACGGCGCGCACCCTGGCTTCGCGTTCGCTCCAGCCACCTGAAACGGGCGTGAACGGAACCCCGGCCTGCACCAGCATGTCCTGCGCCACTGCGGCAAAGCGCGCGCGGGCTTCGGCGCTGCCGAACATGCGCGTGCCGTCGTCCTGCCACGCGGTGTCGGCAGCGAACAGCAGGTAGTGCTCTGCCTTGGGGTAACGCAACAGCTCATCCGGCACCTCGCCGAACAGCATCTGCGCCCAGGCGGCGGTCATCAGCGGATCGGTGTCGAGCAGCACCAGCGGCGGAGCGTCCGCGCAGGCCACGCGCATGGCGGCATCCTGCCCTTTCGCAATGGCGAGGAGGTCGGCCATGGTGAACGCGGTCCCGTGCGCCTCGGCATAGGCCCGGCCATATTCGGGCACCCATGGGCAGGCGAGCTCACGGCTGAGCTTTTCCGCCAGCACGGACTTGCCGGTGCTTTCCGCACCGTGGAAGCACACCCGGATCATGCCGCCTGCGCCGCCTTGCGCCATTCATTGAGGCCCATGACCGCCAGCACGAGGAACGCGGCATAGAGCCCGGTAGTCAGGTGCAGGCCGCGTTCGAGGTAGAGCCAGATCGCCCCCACATCGATCGCGATCCACAGCACCCAGTTCTCCACCCGGCGGACCGAGAGCAGGATCTGCGCGACCACGCTGGCACCGGTGATCGCCGCGTCGGCAAAGGGCATGGCGGCGTCGGTCAGCCGGTGCATCGCAGTGCCCAGCAGCAAGGTTACTGCACCGACCGCTGCCAGTGCCGCGACCCGCGCAGGCCAGCCCATCCAGCGGACCGCGACCGCCTCTTCCAGACCGCCCGCACGGGCCCACAGGAACCAGCCCCAGCCCTGCACCACGAAGAAAAACACCTGCAGCCCCGCCTCGCCGTAGAGCTTCGCATCGCGGAAGATCAGGAAATAGAGCGCGACCATCGCCATCCCGAACGGGTAGTTCCAGATGCTGCGCCGCACGAGCAGCGTGATACTGGCCAGGCCCAGTACGACCGCGACAATCTCCAGCGGGTTCATGCCCCGATCAGCCCAGCGCCGCGGCCCATACGTCGGCGTTGAAGCCGACCAGCACGCCGCCGGGATGCTCGACCACCGGGCGCTTGATCAGCGACGGGCTGGCCGCCATCAGCTGCACCGCCTTGGCCGCGTCGATATCGGCCTTGTCCGCCTCCGGCAGCGCGCGAAACGTGGTTCCGCGCCGGTTGAGCACGGTGTCGAGCCCCGCAGCATCGATCCAACGCGCCAGCCGCGCCGGGTCCGCGCCTTCCTTCTTGTAGTCATGGAAGGTGTAGGCAATGCCCCGCCCGTCCAGCCAGGTCCGCGCCTTCTTGACCGTGTCGCAGTTGGGGATGCCGTAGAGTTTGATAGACACTGAATTTCCGTTCGCCCTGAGCTTGTCGAAGGGCCGTATTTCACTTTGCCTGGTGCGCGACAAGCCAGAACAGGGCTTCGACAGGCTCAGCCCGAACGGATCACGCCCTTGTTCCGAGATGCGCGTCGGCAATCGCCACCGCCAGCGCGTCGGCGGCGTC
>JAHDXX010000074.1:10739-13375 GCA_023384025.1 Sphingomonadaceae bacterium | reverse complement strand
GCGGCGCTATCCCGGTGCCAAAGCCCGCCGAGCCAAGGGATTCGCAAAGGTGACACACATGACCCCCGTTTTACGAACCAAGTCTCTCCAAATGCGGCATAAATCCTCGGGTCGGAGTTTTCGGGAATACCCGGTTGTGTGTAACATCGCATCCCGCTTGCTTGACTCGCCGCGCCACCCGGCCCTAGGGCGCGCACCGCATTCGGGGCGGTTCTCGCTCCTTCGTACCGTCCCAAGGTCGAGTCCTGTCGAAGGACCTTGCGGATCACCCCGGCAGGGGACAAGGCACATCCATGGCTAACGTAACCGTGATCGGCGCCCAGTGGGGCGATGAGGGCAAGGGCAAGATCGTCGACTGGCTGGCCAGCCGCGCCGATGCCGTCGTGCGATTCCAGGGCGGGCACAACGCCGGGCACACGCTGGTGGTGGGCGAGACGACCTACAAGCTCAGCCTGCTGCCCAGCGGCATCGTCACCGGCACGCTCTCGATCATCGGCAACGGCGTGGTGCTCGATCCCTGGCACCTGAAGGCCGAGATCGAGAAGCTCGAAGGGCAGGGGGTGTCGATCACCACCGAGAACTTCGCCATTGCCGACAACTGCCCGCTGATCCTGCCGATCCACCGCGATCTCGACGGCCTGCGCGAGGCGGCAGCGGGCGCGGGCAAGATCGGCACGACCGGGCGCGGCATCGGCCCGGCTTACGAGGACAAGGTCGGCCGCCGCGCGATCCGCGTGTGCGACCTTGCCCACCTCGATGCGCTCGACAGCCAGCTTGACCGGCTGTGCGCCCACCACGATGCACTGCGCGCCGGGTTCGGCGAACCGCCGGTCGATCGCGAGCGCCTGCTCAACGACCTGCGCGAGATTGCGCCCTACGTGCTGCAATACGCCCAGCCGGTGTGGAAGCGCCTGAAGAAGGTGCGCAAGGCCGGCGCGCGGATCCTGTTCGAAGGCGCGCAGGGCGTGCTGCTCGATGTCGACCACGGGACCTACCCCTTCGTCACCAGCAGCAACACCGTCAGCGGCACGGCGGCGAGCGGCTCGGGCCTTGGCCCCGGCAGCACCGGGTTCGTGCTCGGGATCGTCAAGGCCTACACCACCCGCGTCGGCAGCGGCCCGTTCCCGACCGAACTGGAGGACGCGACCGGTCAGCGGCTGGGCGAGCGCGGCCACGAATTCGGCACCGTCACCGGGCGCAAGCGGCGGTGCGGCTGGTTCGATGCGGTGCTGGTGCGGCAGAGCTGCGCCATCAGCGGTGTGACCGGCATCGCGCTGACCAAGCTCGACGTGCTCGACGGGTTCGACACGGTGCGGATCTGCACCGGCTATCGCCTGCGCGGCAAGATCCTCGACTACTTCCCCAGCCATGCCGCGGACCAGGCCGAAGTCGAGCCGATCTACGAAGAGATGGAAGGCTGGAGCGGCACGACTGCCGGCGCGCGCAGCTGGGCTGATCTCCCGGCGCAGGCGATCAAGTACATCCAGCGGGTGCAGGAGCTGATCGAGACGCCGGTTGCACTGGTCAGCACCAGCCCCGAGCGGGACGACACCATCCTCGTGCGCGATCCGTTCGTCGACTAGCTGGCGGCAGCGGCGAGCGCGGTCTCCCTGGCCCACTTGTAGTCCGCCTTGCCGTTGGCGGCACGGGCAACCCGGTCGACCACCACCAGCTGGCGCGGCAGCTTGTAGCGGGCGAGGCGGGTGCTGGCGAAAGCGAGCAGGGTGGACTCGTCGATGGCATGGCCGGGCGAAGCGGAGATGACGGCGACGATCCGTTCGCCGAACCGGTCGTCGGGCACGCCCACCACCAGCGCGTCCCACACGCTGTCGTGGGCCTTGAGCGCTTCCTCGACTTCCTCGGGGTAGACCTTCTCGCCCCCCGTATTGATGCACACCGACCCGCGCCCGAGCAGGACCAGCGACCCGTCCGCCGCAACCCGGGCGAAGTCGCCCGGGAAGGAATAGCGCTGGCCGTTGACCGTGCGGAAGGTCTTGGCGCTCTTCTCCGGGTCCTTGTAGTACCCCACCGGCACGAACCCGCCATTGGCGATCATGCCGACGGTATCCGAACCGGGCTGCACTTCCTGGTCGTTCTCGTCGAACACCTTGGTGTGCTGGCCGAGCGTGAACCGCGCGGTCGGCCCCGGCGGTGTCGAGCGCGAGACCACGGCGGAACCCATGCTCCCCTCGCTCGACCCGATCGCGTCGCGGATCTCGATGTCGAGATGCTCAAGCAGCGCCTGCTTGGTCTCGGCCGAGAACATTGCGCCGGAAGAGACGATCACCTTGAGCGCCGGGAGCAAATGCGGCTCCCCCCGTTCCGCCGCCGCCTGCAGCGCGGCCAGCATCGGCTTTGCGAAGGCATCGCCGACGATCACGATCGCGGTCGCGCCGCTATCGGCGGCATGGCGCCACACCCGGTCGGGATCGAAATGCTCGTCGCGCAATGTCGTCACCGCGCCGCCAAAGCTGTGCGCAGCAAACCCGCCGAGCCACATCCCGGTGCCGTGCATCAGCGGGCAGGCGGGGAAGGCGACCGGCAGTTCGCCCGCCGCATGGAGCTGCTGCACCGCGCCAAGCACGATCTGCGGCGTCGGCTCGATCTCCGGCCCGAGCAGGAACCCGGCGACACCC
>JAHDXX010000074.1:4995-10729 GCA_023384025.1 Sphingomonadaceae bacterium | reverse complement strand
TTCACGAAATCGCCCTGGCGGTACATCACCCCCTTGGGCATGCCGGTGGTGCCACCGGTATAGATCATGTAGATATCGTCCTCGCTGTAGGCGAGCCGGGGCAGGGGTTCGTGCGCGGCGATCTGCTGCTCGTAGTCGAGTGCGCCGGGCAGTTGTCCGCCGCTGCCATCATCGATGCAGACCAGCAGCTTCAGACGGGGCAGGCGATCACGAATCGCTGCGAGTTGCGGAGCGAACCGGGCATCGAAGAACACCGCTTCGACGTCAGCATTGTCGAACAGGTAGACGAGCTCATCCTCGACGTAGCGGTAATTGACATTGACCGGCACTGCACGCGCCTTGAACACGGCGAACTGGGCTTCGAGAAATGCGGCCGAGTTGTACCCATAGAGCGCCACCTTGGCATCCGGCGCGATACCGTGGCTGGCGAGCATCGCGGCCAGCCGTGCCGCCCGGTCCTCGTACTCGCACCAGCTGCGCGTGCGGCTCCCTTCGATCAGTGCGGGCTGTTCAGGCACCAGTGCAGCAACCGCTTCGAACAATTCGGCGAAGTGCCAGATCATGCCAGTCTCTCTCCCTGTGCAACCTGCGTGCCGACACTATGTGCCGGGCAACGCGGGTTGTCACTAGGTTCAGGAGTAGGCGGACCGGAACGGGCGATCAGGCGCGGTGGCCGTTCGTCTCAGCCAGCAGCGCCACCTGCAATTGCAGCCGCTTGAGTTCGCGCAAGGTGGAGAGCAGGTTCATCCGGCTGTAGAACCATTCCTTGATGAAGCCCTGCATTATCAGCGCACCGAGCGTGACCAGCCCCCACCACAGGATGTCTTCGCTGCCGCTGGCGGAGAAGAAGCGCCAGCCGCAATAAACCAGCGCGAAGCCCATCACCACGGCGCTGGCGAAAATCAGCTTCGACCAGCCACCGAGCGGCCCGGCGAGCACGTCGCCCATCTGGGTGAACATGCCGCGTTCGTGGTCGAGGCTGGCGAGGAAGGCCTTGTCGTCTTCATCCAGTGCGGTGCGGATGCGGTCGTCGATAGGGGTCATTGGTCGTCTCCGGTAAGGGCCGTCTTCATTTGGCGGCGGGCATGGAACAGGCGCGACTTGATGGTGCCTTCCGGCACATCCTGCACCTCGGCGATCTCGGCAAGGGTCAGGCCCTCGACGAAGAACAGGTGGGCGGCGAGCCGGTGAACGGGGCTCAGCGCGGCAAAGGCCTGGGTGATGGCGATCCGGTCGTCCGGCGCCGGATCGTGGCCCTGCTCGAACGGCTCGTCTTCACCGGTGCGGGCACGCTCGGCCACGCGATTGTTGACCTGATCGGCACAGCGCCGCCGCAGGATGCCGAAAGCCCAGGGGGCAAAGCGGTCCGTCTCGCGCAAGGCCGGCAGGCCGCGCCAGATCGACACCCAGCATTCCTGCACCGCTGCTTGTGCCAGATCCCCGTCACCGGTGTGCCTTCGGGCCGTGCGGACCAGCCGGGGTTGCCAGCGGGCATGGAGCCGGCTTGCAGCCCGGCGGTCGCCCGCCAGCACCATGGTCACCAGCAGGCTGTCGAGCAGCGCTCCGGTGTCCGGTTGTGGCAAGGGCGCGGAAGCAGTCATCGCGTTGTCAGTCGGGCAGATGCTCCGGAAAGTTCAATCGCAATCGACAGGTTATGTCGATTGTGGAGGAAATTCTTGACCTGAGCACTATGTGTTCTATTCTTGTTCCATCCAATACGCAGGAGCCACGATTATGGGTCGCGCCGATTTCGCCTACGCTCCCGTCAGTGATGCCACCGGACTGTCCATTTCCGTTACCATCCTGGCCGATGATGACCTGCTGCGGGCACAACTGTGCGAGGACGTTGACCTTGCCGGGCTCGAGCTCCGTCATTTCGGTCAGCTCTCGCTTGACGATGACGACGTCACCGCGCTTGGCGATGTGGTGCTGGTCGATTGTCCGTGCGATGATCCGGCATCGCTGGCGGCGCTGGTCCGGCTCGACATGCGGGTGGCGCGCTCGGGGGCTGAAATGGTCGTGGCGACGACCACTGCAGCGCTCGAAGCGGTGTTCGCCTGTCTTGACCAGTCCCGTCCGCAGATCCTGGTCGACCCGGTCCGCAGCGAGCGGATCGTGGCGCTTGGCCGGGTGATGGCGCGCAAGCCCCGCGCCCGTTTGCGTGACCTGACGGACGAAGACCGGCTGTCGCTCCTGCGCCTGACGGAACAGGTGGCCGAAATCGCTGACCGGCTCGAGCGGCTGGGCCAGCAGGGCCTTGGCCCCGATGGCGGCGCTTTCCGGTTCCGGTCGCCGGGCGAGGGATTCAAGGGCGATCCGTCGGCAGAGCGTGCCTTGCTCAAGCGCCCCAAGCCTCCGCTGCCGGATGCCCGGCTGGTGCGCCGGATCATCCAGCAGCGCCAGTTGCGGGCAAAGTTCTTCGATTCCGAACTGTTCGCCGACCCGGCATGGGACATGCTGCTCGACCTGACGGCGGCGCGTGTCGAGCATGCCCGTGTCTCGGTCACTTCGCTGTGCATTGCCAGTGGAGTGCCGCCGACCACTGCGCTGCGCTGGATCGGGCAACTGATCGATGCCGGCCTGCTCGAACGCCAGCAGGACGAGGTCGACCGTCGGCGTGCCTTCATCGCCCTGACGGACAAGGGGGCGGAAGCGATGGCGCGCTATTTCGCCGAACTGGGCAAGGATGCCGCGCTGGCGCTATAGCAATTATTGGCCCTCATCCGTTCGTGCTGAGCTTGTCGAAGCACCGCCCTTACTTTTCGCCTCGCATGCGGCCAATTGAAGAAGAACAGTCCTTCGACAAGCTCAGGACGAACGGAGGTGGGGCGGAAAATGGCACGAAGATTACCGCGCGCGCCGCAGCTCCACCACTGTACCTTCAGGCTGCCCGTCAAACGGCAGCAAATGCCGTGCGGCATCGGCCCGGGCGCGGGCGAGGATGGCGGGCGAAACCGCAGGTTCGTGCAGGATCACATCCGCTTCGCCAAGCAGGCGCGCCTCGCGCAGGGTCAGCTCTTCCGGGTCATCGCTGGCGAGGTGGAAGACATGGTGCGCGGGCACGGGAGGGGCAGGGGCATCCGACAGCCACGGGCCTATCCGGTCCATCGCACCGGGCTGCATCGGGTCGAGTGGTGCCCCTTCCTGCAGCGCCGCATCGAGTGCACGGCGTCGCTCGGCTGCATCCGGCCAGCGCGCCCGCATCGCCTCGCGCGCGTCCGACAGTGCCTGCGCCAGAGGACCTAGCGATTGCGGGAGCAGGCGCTCCAGCCGCAGGCGGAGTTGCTTGGCGAGCCCCGCGCTGGCACCGGACGTCGAGACCGCCACCAGCACCGGCTCGCGGTCAAGGATGCTGGGTAGGGTAAAGTCGCACAGGTCGGGCTGGTCAGCGACATTGACCAGCAATCCGCGTCGCTTCAGGCGCAGGGCGACAGCCTCGGCCTCGCGCGGATCGTCAAGCGCCACGAATGCGAGCCGCGCCAGATGCCCTTCGGCTTCGCTGCACGGCACGCCCCCGGCGCGTTCGACCAGACGGCGCTTGGCATCGCCCATCTGTCCTTCGCCGGTGACCACCACGTGCACCCCGCGCACCCGGTGGAACAGCGGCAGGCTTGAGATGCCGGTCATTTCAGGCCAGCCACTCGGGCACCCGCTCCGCATCCATGATCGCCGCGGCATCGAGCCGGTCGGCGACCACCGCGAACCTGTCGCCATCGACCAGCACTTCGGCCACGAACCCGCGCGAATTGTAGCTGCTGGCCATCGTTGCACCGTAAGCCCCGGCAGTGCGGAACACCGCCAGATCGCCCGATTTCAGCGCGTCACAATCGCGGTCAGTGGCGAAGGTGTCGCCGGTTTCGCAGATCGGGCCGACCACGTTGACGGTCATCCGCTCACCGGTCGGTTCGACCGCTTCGATGTCGTGCCATGCACCGTAGAGCGCGGGGCGGGCGAGGTCGTTCATCGCCGCGTCGACGATCACGAACGGCGGGCCGTTGCCGCCGCGCTTGACGCGGATCACGCGGGTCAGCAGCACCCCGGCATTGCCCGCGATGACCCGGCCCGGCTCGAAAGTGAGGGCCACATTCCACCCGGCAGTCGCCCGCGCCACCATGGCGCCATATTCAGCCGGGGAGGGGAGAACTTCGCCCCGGCGATAGGGCACGCCGAGCCCGCCGCCGAGATCGACGTGGGTGATCGTGTGTCCCGCCGCGCGCAGGTCGGTGATCAGCGCGCCGACTTTGGCGAAGGCGGTTTCCAGCGGTTCGAGATCGGCCAGCTGGCTGCCGATGTGGATCGCCACCCCGCGCAGGTCGAGCCCGTCCAGCGCGGCCAGCTCGGCAAAGGTTTCGCGTGCGCGGATCAGCGGCACGCCGAACTTGTTTTCCGCCTTGCCGGTGGAGATCTTGGCGTGGGTCCTTGCATCGACATCGGGGTTCACGCGCAGGCAAGCCGGGGCGCGTTGTCCGCGCGCAGCGGCGAGGGCAGCCAGCTCGCGCCCTTCCTCGCGCGATTCAATGTTGAACTGGCCGATTCCCTTGTCGAGCCCGAGCGACAGCTCGGCATCGGTCTTGCCGACGCCTGAGAACACGATCTTGTCTGGCGCCATACCCGCCGCCAGCGCCCGCATCAGCTCGCCGCCCGAGACGACGTCCGCACCGAAGCCCTGCCGCTGCAGAACCTTGAGCACCGCGAGGTTGGGGTTGGATTTGACCGCGAATGCGATCAGCGGGTTCCCAAGCGGGGCGAGCGCTTCCCGGAACACCTGCGCGTGCCGCTCCAGCGTGGCGCGCGAATAGACATAGACCGGCGTGCCGACCTCCGCCGCGATGCGGGGCAGGGGCACGTCCTCGGCGTGCATCACGCCATCGATCAGTCGGAAATGGTCCATCGGTCTATTCCGGCGGAAGGTCGAATGGATCGTCTTCGCGCTCTTCCGAGCGGCGACGGAGTTCCACGCTGCGCTCGGGCGCGGCCTGCGGGGCGGGCTTCAGCAATTCTTCGGGCGATTTCGGCTCGGATGCGCCCAGTGGCGGCGGGGGCAGGGTTTCGCCCGCCAAAGGTTTCAGGTCGGCGCGCTGGCCACAGGCGGCAAGTGCAAGAACGGCGGCGCAAGTGAGGGTACGGGTAAGGGCGGTACGCGTCATGATTCCATTCCCAAGGCCATTCGGGCGGCGGCAACCTGCTCGCGTACCCGCTCCGGCGCGGTCCCGCCATAGCTGGCGCGCGAGGCAACCGAGGCATCGACGGAAAGAGCGGCGAACACGCGCTCGTCAATCCGCGCATCGATCGCCTGCAAGTCCGCCAGCGGCAGCGCTTCGAGTGCGATACCGCGGCTTTCCGCCAGCTTCACCGCTGCTCCGGTAATGTGGTGCGCTTCGCGGAACGGGATGTCCGCCTGCCGCACCAGCCAGTCGGCAAGATCGGTCGCTGTGGCATAGCCGAGTTCGGCCGCCTGCCGCATCCGGGCGGTGTTGAAAGTGCTGTCGGCCACCATGCCAGTCATCGCCGCGATAGAGAGTGCGAGCAGGCCGGCGGCTTCGAACACCGGCGGCTTGTCGTCCTGCATGTCTTTCGAATAGGCCAGCGGCAGGCCCTTCATCGTCACCATCAGCGCGGTAAAGCAGCCGACGATCCGCCCCGAATGCCCGCGCACCAGCTCCGCCGCATCCGGGTTCTTCTTCTGCGGCATGATCGAGCTACCGGTGCTGAGCGCATCGGGCAGGCGGATGAA
>JAHDXX010000074.1:0-4985 GCA_023384025.1 Sphingomonadaceae bacterium | reverse complement strand
TCGCCCACAGGATCATTTCCTCGGCGAGACGGCTCAGGTGGAGCGAGCACTGTGCTGCCGCCGCGAGGTAATCGAGCGCGAAGTCGCGGTCCGACACCGCATCGAGGCTGTTGGCGGTGGGCCGGTCGAAGCCGAGTTCGAGCGCGGTCGCGACGCGGTCGATCGGAAACCCGGTTCCGGCCAGCGCGGCGCTGCCCAGCGGGCATTCGTTCATCCGTGCGCGGGCATCGGCGAACCGGCTGCGGTCGCGCCCGATCATCGCGCAATAGGCCATCAGGTGATGGCCCAACGTGACCGGCTGCGCCGTCTGCAGGTGGGTGAAGCCGGGCATCACGCTCTCGACGTGCTCGCCCGCGCGGGTCACCAGCGCGCGCTGCAATTCCTCGAGCCCCGCATCAGCCTGGTCGATCGCGTCGCGCATCCACAGCCGGAAATCGGTCGCCACCTGGTCATTGCGGCTGCGTGCGGTGTGGAGGCGACCTGCGGCTGCGCCGACCAGCTCGGTCAGGCGGCTTTCGACCGTCATGTGGATGTCCTCGAGGCTCCAGTCCTCGGGCACCCCGTCGCGTTCGTATTCGGCGGCGATCTGGTCCAGCCCGCCGGTGATGGCTTCGGCATCCCCAGCGGAGACGATCCCCTGCGCCGCGAGCATCGCGACATGGGCCTTCGATCCGGCGATGTCCGTCCGCCACAGCGCCTTGTCGAACGGGATCGAGGCGTTGATTTCGCGCATGATCGCGCTAGGGCCTTCGGCAAACCTGCCGCCCCACATCCTGTTGGAGCCTGTCTCGATGTCCCGCTGGTCGCTCACGCTTGTCCTTGCCCTGACGCTGGCCTGTGGCGCTTGCGATAGGCAAGCAGGCGAGGCGGCGCAAGGCGAGCCGGGGTTGGCGGGTGACAAGGCCAGCTTGGGAGGCACGTTCGACCGGTCGCAGGCCGGGGCGCTGATGCCCGCAGTCACAGTCCGTGATCCGAAGGGGGCAGAGCTCAACCTTGGCGCGCTGCAGGGCCAGCCGGCGCTGCTCAACCTGTGGGCGACCTGGTGCGCGCCGTGCGTGGTCGAAATGCCGATGCTGGACGAACTGGCGCAGGAGCTGGACGGGGCGGTGCGGGTGGTGACGGTCAGCCAGGATCTTGCCGGGGCGGACAAGGTGGTGCCGTTCTTTGCCCAGCGCAGCTTCCGCAAACTCGAGCCGTGGCTCGATCCCGACAATGCGCTTGGCTTCAAGGTCGAAAGCGAAGTGCTACCTGCGACAATCCTCTACGATGCGTCGGGCAGGGAAGTCTGGCGCGTGGTGGGCGAATACGACTGGTCGAGTGCGGCAGCGCGCGAGGCGATTGCCGAGGCCAGCGCGGAGTAGTCTGGCAGGTCCAGCCCCAGCACCGGCAGCGGCCAGCCGAACAGGCCGCTCATCAGGCTGGCCTGCAACCGCGCGACCGGTGGCAATTTCGACATCGGCGCCATCACCCGGTCGCGCAGCCACGGCCACATCGGCGCGTCGGACTGGAACATCGGTGTAAACGCGGCGGTCACCGCCTGATAGAGCTGCACGTGATCGCCGCGCCAGCGCCGGGCGAGGCTGGTCGCTTCGTTGATCGAATGCGCCTGCCGCAGCGCCTGCGCGATGCCCCATGCGTCAAGCAGCGCCATGTTCGCGCCCTGACCAAGCTGCGGGCTGGCCGAATGCCACGCATCGCCGATCCGGATCAGCCGGTCCCCCCCGGGGCGGCGCGCGGTGCGGTGGGCATAACGGGCATAGGTCAACTGGTCATGCGAGGTAATCCGGTCGAGCAGGAAATGTGTTTCCGGCCACAGGGCGCGCACTTCGTCCTTCCACCGTTCGAGCGGTGCAGCTCGCCAGCGATCCAGATCCTGTCCACGCAGCGACCAGAAGAACGCGACTTCCTCCGGCTGGCCGCTTCCGCGCGAACCGATCGGCAGCACGCCGACCATCTGCGATGCGCGGCGATAGCGCTGTTCGAGCAGGTTCCACGCCACCGGATCCGCCCTGGTGACCGGAAGACTGGCCCACAGCGCGCCGTAGGGCAGCAGTCCGTGCTGTTCGCCCTGCGCAATCCTGCTGGCCCAGCCGCTGGCGTCGATCACCATGTCATGCCCGGGGGAGCGTTTGCCGTCCGCGAAAACGAGGTGGCGCTGCCCATGCTCGACTGTGCTCGACGCGACCTCGCGCGAGGTTTCGACCGCAATGCCTGCGGCGTTCACCGCGTCGTAAAGCACCTGGAACAGGCTGGCGCGGTGGATGCCGATGCCGAACACACCGGGCGCGCCAAGCCGGGCGTAGGGGGCATCGAGCGCGGTGCGGCCATGCTCCTCCAGCCCCAGCAGCGCGTCGATCCGCGCGCCATGTGCGGCGACCTCTTCAGCCAGCCCCATGCGGGCGAGCACCGCCATCCCGGTCGGTTGCAGCATCAGGCCCGATCCGAGCGGGCGGGGCCGGTCGAACCGTTCGTAAAGGGTGACCCGATGCCCATCGCCATGCAGCAGCAGGGCGGCAGCAAGCCCGGCGGGGCCGCAGCCGACGATTGCAATGTCGTGGATAGAACGGGTGATGCGGGCCTCCTGCCGTTCCGTTATGTACGCACCAACCTTTTCGCGATCGCCTGCCCCATGCGCAACGGGTCGCCCGCTTTCAGATCATCGAACCATGCGACCATGCCCGGCTCGAACAACAGCACGACGGTGGAGCCGAGATAGAACCGCCCCATCTCCGCCCCCGTCGGCAGATCGAGCGCGGCATCGGAAAAATCCTCGTGCACCGGTGCCGAGCCATGGCCGGAAAAGCGGTGCGGCCAGACCGGCTCGATCCCGGCAACGATCATCGCGCCGACCATGACGCTCGCAAAATGCCCGTCTGGCCCGTCGAACTGGCACGCCAGACGCTCGTTCCGGGCGAACAGGCGATCAACCCCCGCCGCAGTGGCGGTGTTGACCGAAAAGAGATCGCCGGGAACGTAAGTGGTCGCGGCCAACCTGCCGGCAGCGGGCATATGGACACGGTGGTAATCGCGCGGGCTGAGGTAGATCGTGATGAACGATCCCCCTTCGAAGCGAGCGGCCTCTTCCGGCCCGCAGCAGAGCAGTTCGGCGACCGAGTAATCACGCCCCTTCGCCTGAATCACGCGCCCGCCGCTGACGGGGCCGACCTGGCTCACCGCGCCGTCGGCGGGCGAGAGGATGAACTGGTCGGCATCGGCCAGCGGTCTTGCTCCCGGCTTCAGTTCGCGGGTGAAGAAGTCATTGAAGCTGCGAAAGGCACCGATCCCCCGGGCGGACTCTGACAGGTCGACATCATAGGCCGCCACGAAGCGGCGGATCAGCCGGTCACGCAGCCACGGCTGCTCGCTGGAGGCGATCATTCCGGCGAAGCGCGAAATCGCGTGCTGGGGCAGGATATGCTGGAGGGCGACGAAGAGCGAAGACATGGCGTGTCGCTAGATGCAGGTCGCGGGCGTGGCAAGCGGCGCTGGGGCAGGGCGTGCCTCCTCCCGCGCTTCGCTTAGGAATTGATCCCCCGGATCAATTCCCGTGGTCGAAACTGGTGGGCGCTAACGGGCTCGAACCGCTGACCCTCTCGGTGTAAACGAGATGCTCTACCAACTGAGCTAAGCGCCCTACCGCAGGTGCACATAGCGGCTACCGGTTGATAATCAATTGCCGATTGCGGCTGTGCGCGGCTAGGGCGCGAGACCACTTTCCCGATCCCGTTCGTGTCGAGGGCCCTGGGGACCCACGGCCCCTCGCCACGAACGGAGGGGGATACCTTGATCCCCGGCATTGAGGACCAGACATTGACCACACCCCGCATCACCATTCTTGCCACGGGCGGTACGATTGCCGGGAGCGCGGGCTCGGCGCTCGGTCGCGGCTATCGCGCCGGGCAGATCGGCATCGACGAAATGGTCGCCGCTGCGGGCGAACTGGGCCTTGTCGCGGCGCTCTCCGGCGAGGAAATCGCGGCGGTCGGATCGCAGGATATCGGCTGGCGCGAATGGCAGGCGCTGTATCATGCGATCGAACGCGCGTTTGCGGACCCGGCGGTCGATGGTGTGATCGTGACGCACGGCACCGATACCGCCGAGGAAACCGCCTGGCTGCTCGACCTGACGCTCCCCGCAGGCAAGCCGGTGGTGCTGGTCGGCGCGATGCGTCCGGCCGACGCGGTCGGCAGCGACGGGATGCGCAACTTTGCCAACGCGGTGCGGGTGGCGGGCGACCCGGCAGCGCACGGGCGCGGTGTGCTGGTGGTGATGGGCGACGCCGTGTTCGCGGCGAGCGACGTGCGCAAGGCGGCGACCAGCAACATCGATGCGTTCAAGGGTTTCCCGCGCGGACCGCTGGCGCTGGTCAGCCCGGCCTCGCTCGACTGGTTCGCGCCCGCGGCGAAGGTCGGGCAAGGGGCCCGCTTCGCATGGCCCGGCGTCTTGCCGCGGGTCGAGATTGTCTATGCCCATGCCGACATGGACGCCGCCCCGGTGGAAAGCGCACTGGCGATGGGCGCGCGCGGGGTCGTGCTGGCCGGGCTGGGGCAGGGCAATGCGTCCGCCCCGGTGCTTGATGCCCTTGAAGGGGCGGTAACAAAGGGCGTGCCGGTGGTCCGTGCGAGCCGGGTCGACGAGGGCTATGTCGACCGCAATGTCGAGGTCGACGACGATGCGCGAGGGTTCGTCGCCGCACGCAGCTTCAACCCGCAGAAGGCTCGCGTTCTGCTGCAGCTGCTGATCGCCAGCGGGGTCAGCGACCCCGCCGCGATGCAGGCTGCGTTCGACCGGAGGTGAAGCTCTGCGGTCCTTCGAGACGCGCTCATCCCTTCGACAAGCTCAGGAATTCGCGCTCCTCAGGACGAACGGAGGTTATGCATAAGGTCCGTTCGTCCTGAGGAGGTGCAGAAGCCGAATGGCTGAAGCACCGTCTCGAAGGGCAGCCAATTACCCCCACGGCGTGACCAAGTATTTTTCCCCGGTCC
>JAHDXX010000073.1:8226-13549 GCA_023384025.1 Sphingomonadaceae bacterium | reverse complement strand
TCAGCGGCAGAGTGCCAGCGCCTGACGGCGATGATCGATGCAGTCGCACACCCCAGCTACCTTTACGACATGGATTATGCGGCGGGATTCCGCACCTCCTATTCCGGCGACCTTGACCCGGAAGATCCCTTCGTTGCCGGGATTTCGCGCCGGATCGACGATGTGCTCGGGGTGCCGGCGGAAATCGGCGAGTCGATCCAGGGCCAGCGCTACATGCCCGGTCAGCAGTTCAAGCCGCATAACGACTGGTTCTACACCAGCGAGAAGTACTGGCAGATGGAGCGCAAGCGCGGCGGCCAGCGCAGCTGGACAGCGATGGTGTTCCTCAACGAAGTGGCCAAAGGCGGCGAAACGCATTTCGTCAACGTCGGCATCAAGATCCAGCCGAACCCCGGCGTGCTCCTGCTATGGAACAATGCCCTGCCCGACGGCTCACCCAACGAAGGCACCCTCCACGCCGGAACCCCGGTGGAAGAAGGCATCAAGTACGTCATCACCAAGTGGTATCGCACCCGCACGTGGGGCTAGGGCACGAGCCGCGCCTAAGGCGTCTCACGCTCGTTCAGCTGCGCTTCGATCGCCGCGACATGGCGCAACAGCTTGTCCATCTTGTGCGACAGGTGTGACAGCTCCAGCTGCGCGCGTAGGTTGACCTCGTAGTCGTGCCGGGCGGCGATGCGGTCCTTGGCCGCCTGGCGGTTCTGGCTCATCATGATGATCGGTGCCTGGATCGCTGCCAGCATCGAAAGCATCAGGTTGAGGAAAATGTACGGGTAGCGATCAAACGGCTCCACGCCGAACAATTGCAGCACTCCGCTGTTCAAGGCCAGCCAGCCGAACAGCACGACACCGAAGGCGATAATGAACCCCCAGCTACCGCCAACGGCCGCCACCCTGTCAGCGAGGCGCTGGCCGAATGTCGTTGTGAGTTCCGCCTTCTCGTTGGCGTCGAGACCCGCCAGTCGCCCGGCGGCCACACGCTGGATCACCTTCTGCTCGTCCGGATCGAGCTCGTCGAAATCCCGGTCGAGCAGGAACCGCGCCAGCCGGTGCGGATCGGCGCTGCTCATGTCTTCGCCAGCGCCTCGGCAATCAGCCGCCGGGTGTTCTCGACCCCATAGAGCGCGATGAAACTGCCCATGCGCGGCCCCTGGTCGCTGCCGAGCAAGGTCTGGTACAGCGCCTTGAACCAGTCTCGCAGGCTCTCGAAACCGAACTCCTCGCGCTTGCCGATCTCGTAGACTTCGGTCTGGAGGTCCTCGGCGCTGGTGTCGGTCGCCGCAGTCGCCAGAAAGGCGTCAAGCGCCTTGAGTGCCGCTGCCTCGTTCCCGGCGGGTGCCCGTTTGCTCAGTGTCGGGGCGATATAGTCGCGGGTATAGGCGACCGCCGTGCCGATCAGCACCTCGACCTCGGGCGTGATCTTGCCCGCGCCGATATAGCTTTCGAGGTACTCGCGCAGGCTCGCCTCGCTCGCTTCTGTTCCAAGCACGCTGGCAAGATTGAGCAACAGGCCATAGGTCACCGGCAGACTGTCACCTGCCCCCGGCGCTTTCTCTGCCGCGAAGCCGCCGTTCGCGCGCAGCAGGTGCCACGCCGGGTTGCCGAGTTGCTTGTCGAGCTCCTGCGTCGGCAGGGTGGCGCGGAACTGCCAGTAGTCATCGACCGCGCGCGGGATCACGCCGACATGGAGCTGCTTGGCGCTCTTGGGGTTGGGGAAGATATAGAAGCCAAGGCTCTCTTCCGAGCCGTAGGTCAACCACTCCTCGATCGTCAGGCCGTTGCCCTTCGACTTGGATATCTTCTCGCCCTTCTCGTCGAGGAACAGCTCGTAGATCAGGCCTTCGGGCTTCCTGCCGCCGAGCACCTGGACGATCCGGCCGGACTGGGTCACGCTGTCGGTCAGGTCCTTGCCGCACATTTCGTAATCGACGCCCAGCGCGTACCAGCGCATCGCCCAGTCAACCTTCCATTGCAGCTTGGACATGCCGCCAAGGGCCGACTGCTCGACCATGGCACCGTCTTCGTCGGTGAAGCGGATAATCCCCGCTTCGGCATCGACCACCTCGACCGGCACTTGCAGCACCCGGCCGCTGGTCGGCGAGACCGGCAGCACCGGCGAATAGGTTTTGCGCCGTTCCTCGCGCAGGGTCGGCAGCATGATGTCGAGGATCGCCTGGTTCTTGCGCAGGACCTGGCGCAGAGCATCGTCAAATGCGCCCGAATTGTACCGGTCGCTCGCCGACACGAACTCGTAGCTGAACCCGAACTGGTCGAGAAATGTGCACAGCCGGGCATTGTTGTGGTGCGCGAAGTTTTCGTGCGTGCCGAACGGGTCGGGAATGCGGGTGAGCGGCTTGCCGAGGTTCTCGGCCAGCACGGCCTTGTTCTCGATATTGTCGGGCACCTTGCGCAGCCCGTCCATGTCGTCGCTGAAGGCAACCAGCCGGGTCCGGCCGTCTTCAGGGCGGGCACCAATCATCGCTTCGTAGGCACGGCGGACCAGCGTGGTGCGCAGCACTTCCTGGAACGTTCCGATATGCGGCAACCCACTCGGGCCGTAACCGGTCTCGAACAGCACCGGTTCGCCACCGGGCTTGCCATCGGGGTAGCGCTTGAGCAATTTGCGCGCTTCCTCGAACGGCCAGGCCTTGGACACGCGGGCGGCGGCGATCAGGTCATCCATGCTCATAATGGCAAGCGCCTTTGCGGGAACCGCGCGGTTGTGCAAGTGCGAAGTGGCCATGCTGTTATGCGGTGCCGACAGCAATCGCTTTATGGCGGCCCCGTTTGGCGATACCAAGGAACGATGCAGAATCGCCGGTTGCCCGCACTTGCCTGAGTTTGTTCCGGACTTTCTGACGGCGCACAGTGCCGGAATCGGGCTGATCCTCCTTGCGGGGTTGCTCGTCGCATTCGCGATGGAACGACGTCCGCCAGTCGTTATCGCCACCGCCGGAGCAGTGGTGATGTTGGTGTTCGGCTATGTCACGCCGAAGGATCTGCTTTCCGTCTTCAGCAATCCGGCTCCGATCACCATCGGGGCCATGTTCATTCTCAGTGGCGCACTGCTGCGGACGGGAACGCTGGAAGCGGTGTCAGGCTGGATCATCCGTCGCACGCTGCGCCACCCGCGCGTTGCCGTGGGCGAGATCGGCGCGGGAACAGTCGCCGCCTCGGCGTTCATGAACAACACACCGGTGGTCATCGTGATGATCCCGATTGTCAAACGCCTTGCCCGCGTGCTCAAGATCTCGCCGACCCGGCTGCTGATCCCGGTATCCTATTTGTCCATTCTCGGTGGAACACTGACCCTGATCGGCACTTCGACAAACCTGCTGGTGGATGGCGTCGCCCAGAGTTTTGGTCAGGAACCATTCGGTATCTTCGAAATGACCAAAGTCGGGCTTGTAACCGCCGCAGCCGGCATCGCGCTGATGGTGCTTTTCGGCCGCCAGCTTTTGCCGGATCGCCCCGAACATGCACTCGACGAACAGGGTGAAAACGACAGCTATCTGTCCAGCCTGGTACTGGTCGACGACAGCGATCTGGTTGGAGTGCGCCTGAAAGCGACTCCCTTCATTCGCAGGCCGGGGCTTCGGATCATCGGGATCCGGCGCGGCAGCGATATTGTGCGCAAGGACATCGAAGAGCATGTCCTTGAGGCGGGCGACCAGCTGATTGTCGCGGCATCGCCTGCGGAAATCGCCTCTCTGGCCGAAGCCTACGATTTCCGGGTGGGGCTGACCGGTGTCGGCGGCGGCGTCGCCACGGCAGGAGCCGAGCGCCCGCGCGATCTGCGGCTGGTCCAGGCGATGATTTCCTCGACCCATCCGATTGTCGGGCGGCGTCTCGCGGAAATCCCCCTCCTTTCACGGCTACGGGTGCGCGTTCTCGGCCTCGCCCGTCCGCGTCACGTTGCCGGCCCCGATCTTGCCAACGCCCGCGTACGCGCCGGTGACCGCTTGCTTATCGCAGCAGGGAGCGACGCAGTGGTGTCGCTTCAGGCCAACGTCGGGCTTACCGATGTGGGCGATGCACCGGTGCGGGCCTTCCGGCGGGAAAAAGCACCCATCGCCATCGGTACGCTGGCGCTTGTGGTGATCGGGGCGGCCCTGTTCGGTTACCCCATCGAAGCGCTGGCGATTGCAGGGGTTGGTTTCGTGTTGCTGACCCGTTGCATGGAGCCCGAAGACGCCTGGCGTTCCATCGACGGGAACACCCTCGTGCTGATTTTCGGAATGCTGGCGTTCGGGGTCGGTTTGCAGAACGCCGGGTCGGTCGACCTGCTGATTGAAACCTTGCGCCCGATGCTGACGATTTCCTCACCATTGATCCTGCTGATCGTGGTCTACGCCATCACCAGCATTCTCACCGAGATCGTGACCAACAACGCGGTCGCTGTCATCATGACCCCGATCGTGATCGGTCTCGCCGAAGCAGTGCCACTGGACGAGCGGCAGCTGATCATGGCGGTGATGTTTGCCGCCAGTGCCAGTTTCGCAACGCCTATCGGCTACCAGACCAACACCCTGGTCTACGGTGCGGCGAACTACCGGTTTGCGGACTTTCTGCGGATCGGCATCCCGATGAACATCGTGGTCGGGATCGCGACCTGCGCTGCAATTGTCACGATGGTCTAGGTCATCCCCCTCAGAACCACGCCCGCACACCGATCAGCAGCTTGAAAGCGTCCGGATCTTCTCCCGCAACCCGGGCCAGGTCGGCTGTCTGCCCCAGTTTGGCTTCGTATTCGACGCCGATGTACGGTGCGAACTCGCGCTCGATTTCGTAGCGCAGGCGCAATCCGGGTTCGATCTTGGTCAGCCCCGCCCCGATCCCGCGCTCGGGAATATCCTGCGCCGCAAGCTCGACTTCGATGCGGGGTTGCAGGATCAGGCGCTGGGTCAGCTTCTGGTCGTATTCCGTTTCAACGCGGCCTGTCAGGTCTCCGCGGTCAGACACAAACGCGGCGGCATCGACATGGACCATGTACGGTGCCAGACCCTGCGCACCCAGCACAAGATGGGAGCGCGCCTCCGGTTCGAGATCGAGACGCGCGCCTGCCTGCAGGTCCCAGAACGGCCCGATGGCGTGGCTCCACAGCAGCTGGACCTCCGCGTCTTCGACCGGACCGGACAGTTCCCCTTCCCCCTCGGTCTTGAACCAGACCTTGTCGATGTCGCCGCCGTACCATGCCTGTGCATCCCACAGCCAGCCGTCATGGCCCTCGCCCAGACGGGCCTCGAGCCGCTCCACCATGACCATGCCGGTCTGCATCGAGCCGTGCATCCGGGCATTCTGGGCGCGGGCAGCGGCCATTGCT
>JAHDXX010000073.1:0-8216 GCA_023384025.1 Sphingomonadaceae bacterium | reverse complement strand
CGGCCCCTCCAGCGCGCGGGGGGGAACATCCGCTTCAGCAGCGGGCTGATGCGCCGAATGGTCCTGCGCTGCGAGAGGCGCTGCGGCGCTCGCCAGCGCGAGAGGAACTGCGAAGCGCATCATGCCGGAAATGGCCTGACAGTAACCACCTGCATCATCCCGGCATGCATGTGATAGAGCAGGTGGCAGTGGAATGCCCAGTCGCCCGGCTCGTTGGCGGTCAGATCGAAAGTCGCGCTGCCACCGGGCTGCACCACCAGCGTGTGCTTGAGCGGCTGGTGCAAGTGGTCCGCGCCGTTGACCAGTTCGAAGAAGTGGCCGTGCAAATGGATCGGGTGCGCCATCATGGTCTGGTTGACCAGCTTGACCCGCACGCGTTCGTCATAGGCAAAACGGATCGGATTGTCGGTCACGGCCGAAAAGGCCTTGCCGTCGAACGACCACATGTAGCGTTCCATGTTGCCGGTGAGGTGAATTTCCATCTCCCGTTCAATCACGCGGTACGGGTTCGGGCGCAGCGCCCTGAGATCGGTGTAGCGCAGCACGCGGTGCGGCACATTGTCGAGGCCGAGACCAGGAAAGTCCATCCGGTCGACCGGCATCGGTGCGACCATGTCGAGCCCCGGACCGACCGCGACATCGGGCGGCAGGAGCGACGTATCGCGCATCGAATGGTCCATGCCGGAATGATCCATCGCCATCGCGGAACCAGCGTCAGTCGGCCCCGCTCCGTGGGAAGAATGATCCATGGCACCTCCATGGCCGCTATGATCCACCCCCCCCATGCCCATATCGGCCATGGTTAGCGTCGGGATCTCGCGCAGCGGGGGTGGCGTGGCGCGCTGGCCGGCGCGTGAGGTGAGGTGCGCCACCCCCATGCCCGAGCGGTCCATCGCCTCGGCCACGATCGCATGGGCACCTGACGGGGGCGAGACGACGACATCGTACGTTTCCGCCACGCCGATCTGCAACTCGTCGACTGTGACCGGGCGCACGTCCTTGCCGTCGGCCTGGATCACGCTCAGCGGCACACCGGGGATACGCAGGTTGAAGAACGTCATCGCGCTGCCGTTGATGATCCGCAGCCGGACCCGCTCGCCCGGGCGGAACAGCAGTTCGAGATTGTCTTCCGGCCCATGCCCATTGACGAGAAAGGTGTAGGTCGAACCGTTGACATCGGCGATGTCCCGCGGGTTCATCCGCATCTGCCCCCACATGCGCCGCTCGGCCCCCGGCATCTCGCCTTGGGTTGCGGTCATCATCTGGCGGTTGAAGTAGTGTTCGCCGACCTTGAGCTTGCGCATGATGTCATGGGGGTGAAGCGGGGTGAACTCGCTCAGCAAGACCACGTAGTCGCGGTCGTAGCGGCCATCCGATCCGTCGGCAGCCTCGATCACCAGCGGGCCATAATGCCCCGCCTGTTCCTGCAAGCCGGAATGGCTGTGCCACCAGTAGGTGCCGGCCTGCCGGATCGGGAATTCGTAGGTGAAGGTCTGGCCGGGCCGGATGCCGGGGAAGCTGACCCCGGGCACCCCGTCGAACTGGAATGGCAGCAGCAGGCCGTGCCAGTGGATCGAGCTGTCCTCGGTCAGGTTGTTGGTGACATGCAGCCGCACGATCTGCCCTTCGCGCAAGCGGATCAGCGGCCCCGGCACGGTGCCGTTGACTGCATAGGCATGACCCGAGCGGCCACCGGTCGCGAAGTGCGCGTCGCCGATGGACAGGTGGATGTCCTCGCCCGACAGCACATCGGAACCCTTGCGCGCATGGGGCATCGCACCGCGCTTTGCACCGCCCATCGCCCAGGCAGGCATGGGCATGGCAAGCGTGGCGGAAAGACCTGCCAGGCTGGTAATCAGTTGCCGTCGGCTGGCGCGCGTGATGAGCGGGTTGCGTGGAAGCATGGCTCTGCCCTATATACCCCTCAGGGGTATTTGGAAGGGGTGTTCTTAACATGGCGTCAGATCGCAAGGCGCTGGTCAGCCGGTTGAACCGGATTGCCGGACAGGTCGGCGGCATCGCCCGCATGATCGATGACGGGCGTTACTGCATAGACGTGCTGACCCAGATTCAGGCAACCAAGGCGGCGCTCGCCAAGGTGGAAAGCCAGGTGCTTAAGGACCATGCCGCAACGTGCGTGGCCGAAGCGATTGCCAGCGGCGATGAAGCCGAGCAGCGAGACAAGTTCAACGAACTGATCGAACTGATGGAACGCCAGCGGCGATAACCCGCTTGTCCGGCGTTCGGTATTCGTTCTAACGTCACTTCCGTGCCCCCGACGCTTGCCCTCCCCGCGCTCCACGCCTCCCATGCCGGCACCTGGCTGCGGGACAGCAATGGCGTCACGAAAGGGTGCTCGAAGGGCGAGGCTATTACCCGGGCCGCCGACACGCCGGTGCTCTTGCTCAACGCGCCGTTGGTCGCCAGCAGGCTCGGCTATCCGGACCTTTCCGGGCTCGACCTGCTGGAACTGTTCGCCTTCGTCCATCCGGCCCGGTTCTGCGTACCCACCCCCAAGGGCCTCGCCCGTGCGCTTGGATTACCCGAACCCGCAGGCGATGACGCCGTGCCCCTGCTGCTGCAACAGGCCGCTGTGGCGCTGGTCGCCATGTGCGAAGCACCCGATTGGCCGGAGCGGGAAGGCGCATGGAGCGCGCTGCAATCGCTAACCCGCTTGCGCTGGCCCTGGGCGCAAGTGCTCCTGCCACACCTTGCCCGACCTGAGCAGCCGGAGCGCTGGCTGTTTTCCCGCCTGCCGGAATGGGAGGACGCACCGGAGCGCCCGCAACCGGCACAAGTGACGCTCGCCGAGGCAGACATCGTCAGCCGGCTTGATCGCCTGACCGGCGCCGGATCGGAGCAACGACCGGGCCAGCGGCACTACGCCGCCCGCGCAGGCGGGATGTTTGCCCCGCGACGCGAACGGGGGCAGCCGCATGTCGTGCTCGCCCAGGCGGGGACCGGGATCGGCAAGACCCTGGGGTATCTCGCCCCGGCATCGCTGTGGTCGTCGGCCTCGGGCGGTACGGTGTGGGTTTCGACCTACACCAAGAACCTGCAGCGCCAGTTGCGCAGCGAAAGCCGGCGGGCCTGGCCCGATGCGCGGATTGACGGATCGCGCCCTGTCGTGGTGCGCAAGGGGCGGGAAAACTACCTCTGCCTGCTCAACCTCGAAGATGCGTTGCAGGGCGGGTTCGGCGGTCGGGCAGCCATGCTGGCGCACCTCGTCGCGCGCTGGGCCGCTTATTCGCAGGACGGCGACATTGTCGGCGGTGACTTGCCCGGCTGGCTCGGAACACTGTTTCGCAAGCGCGGCATCACCGCGCTGACCGACCAGCGCGGCGAATGCGTCTATGCCGGGTGCCCGCACTATCGCAAATGCTTCATCGAACGCGCCAGCCGCGCTTCCGCGCAGGCCGACCTGGTGATCGCCAACCATGCGCTGGTCATGGTCAATGCAGCCCGCGCGCGCGATCCTGCCAACCGCCCTACCCGCATCGTGTTCGACGAAGGCCACCATGTCTTCGACGCAGCTGACTCGACATTCGCCGCCGCGCTGACCGGGCAGGAAGCGATCGAACTGCGGCGATGGATTATCGGACCGGAGAAGAAGGCCAAGGGCCGCCGCCGCGGTCTGGCAGCCCGGCTGGCCGACGTGGCCAGCTATGACGAAGCGGGGGGCGAAGCGGTCGAAGCGGCGGTCCGCGCTGCGCACGACCTGCCATCGGACGGGTGGCTCCAGCGCCTGCATGACAACGAACCGCTTGGCACGCTCGAGCAACTGCTGGCGGCGGTGCGCACAACTGCATTCGCCCGCGACGAGAGCGGCGGGCAGGATGCCGGTTACGGGCTGGAGACCGAAGCCGCCGGCCTTCCCGGCGAACTGATCGAACATGCGCAGGAAGCCGCTTCTGCCCTAGCCCGGATCCGCCAGCCGCTGGCCCGCCTCGCCGTGCGGCTCGAAGCCGTGCTGGAGACCGCGCCCGACTGGCTCGATGCGCAGGGCCGCGCACGGATCGAAGGGGCGCGCCATTCGCTGGCCTGGCGGATTGACCTGCTCGCCGCGTGGGAGGCCCTGCTTGCCCGGTTGGGCGGGCCGGCGGATCCCGAATTCGTCGACTGGCTGGCGGTTGACCGAAGCGAGGCGCGCGAGTTCGACGTCGGCATTCATCGCCGGTGGCTCGATCCGACCAAGCCCTTTGCCCGGGTCGTGCTGGAGCCGGCACACGGGGTCATGCTGACCAGCGCCACTTTGCGGGATGGCCCTGACTGGGGTGGCACGATTGCCCGGTCCGGCGCACCGCACCTCGATCTCTCGCCAGTTCTGGTCGAGGCAGAGAGCCCGTTCGACTACGCCAACCGGGCCGAAGTGCTGATCGTGACCGATATCGCCCGCGGTGACCTTGCCGCCCTTGCCGGCGGTTTCGGGCGGCTTATCGAAGCGGCAGGTGGCGGCGTGTTGGGCCTGTTCACCGCCATCCGCAGACTGCGCGCGGTGCATGGTCGCATCGCTGACCGGCTCGCCCGTGCAGGACTGCCGCTCTATGCCCAGCACGTCGATCCGATCGACACGGGAACGCTGGTTGACATGTTCCGTGACGATCCCGCCGCCAGCCTGCTTGGCACTGATGCCCTGCGCGACGGGGTCGATGTGCCCGGACAGTCACTCAGGTGCGTGGTTATGGAGCAGGTGCCGTGGCCTCGGCCCGACATCCTGCACCGCGCCAGGCGGGCAGCCGAGGGCGGTAGCGCCTACGATGATCGCATTATCCGCGCCCGACTGGCGCAGGCTTTCGGCCGCCTCATCCGCAGCAGGGACGATGCCGGGCATTTCGTCGTCCTCTCCGCCGCCTTCCCCACTCGCCTGCTCTCGGCCTTCCCGGAAGGCACCCCGGTTTCGCGAGTCACGCTGGATGAGGCTTTACAACGCGTGGCGGACGGTGTTTCTGGCGCATCAGCCCAGGCCATGGTGGAGGACCGGCAACAACCGTGAAGACTCTAGCGCTCTTCCGCCATGCGAAATCCGACTGGGACGAAGGAGTCGCGCGCGATTTCGATCGCGGACTGAACGCACGGGGCAGACGCGGCGCGGACTTGCTGGGTGACGATATCGCCTGTGCGGGAACACACTGGGACAAGATACTCGCCAGTCCCGCCGAACGTGTGCGGCAGACCGTCGACCTCGCCATGCCCCGCGCGACCCCGATCTGGGACGAGCGCCTCTATCTTGCCAGCAGCGACACGATCTTCGAAGTGATCCGCGAACACGCAGGCAATGCGCGATCCGTGATGGTGTGCGGACACAACCCGGGCCTGCAGGAAGCCTTGCTCGAGCTGGTCCCGCCTGCCGCCGAAAACGCCCTGTTTGACGAAGCCGCGCGCAAGTTCCCTACCGCGACCTTCGCCAAGTTCGAACTCGACATCGACGACTGGGCCGACCTGCGCAGCGATTGCGGGCGGCTGGTGCGCTTTGTGCGGCCGCGTGATCTCGACCCCGCCTTGGGCCCCGAACACTAACCCAGGACGCGGGGTCCGGTCAGCTTGCTGCCCCATTCGTCGCCCGCATTGTAGAGCGCGCATTTCTTCAGGCTGAGGCAGCCGCAGCCGATGCAGCCGGTCAGGTCCTCGCGCACTTTTTCGAGCTGGGCAATCTGCGCGTCGATCCGCTGGCGAATGCCACCGCTGATCCGCGCCCAGTCCGCTGCGGTCGGGTTGCGCCTTTGCGGCAGCCCGGTAAGCGCCTGCTCGATTTCCGCGAGCGACAGGCCCAGTCGCTGGGCAATCAGGATAAAACTCAGCCGACGGATCTCGCCGCGCAGGAACCGGCGCTGGTTGCCGCTGGTCCGCAGCGACTGGACCAGCCCGCGCTCCTCGTAAGACCGGATTGCCGAGACGCTGATGCCCGTCCGCCGGGCGAGATCGCCAATGGTCAGATGGTCGCGTGCATTCATGCCGAAGCGCGTCGCACATTTTCCATTTGACCTCAAGGTCACTTGAGGTTGCATTTCCTGTTCCTGCGATTCGCCATCCCGGCGAATGATCGACAGGAGACACCCCATGCCGACCGGCTTTCTCGAACACGCCAACGTGACCGTCAGCGATCCCGATCGCCTGGCAAACCTGCTCAAGGCGCTGTGCGGCTGGCATGAACGCTGGCGCGGGCCGTCGCAGCTCGGAGGGTGGACGATCCATGTCGGCAACGCGCGGGATTACCTCGCCGTCTATACCCATGACGAACCGGTGCCGCGCCATTCCAAGGGGCAGCCGCTCAACCATATCGGGCTGGTCGTCGACGACCTCGATGCGGCAGAAGAGGTGGTCACGCAGGCTGGCCTGATCCCGTTCAACCATGCCGACTACGAGCCGGGCAGGCGGTTCTATTTCTTCGACTGGGACGGGATCGAGTTCGAGATCGTTTCCTATGCGGAACCGGCCTGATGAACGAGTTCATCCCCCGCGAACCGATGTTCGCTCCGCTTGCAAAACCCCGCCGGGATGCCAGACAAGACGGCAGACCGAAATCAGGAGTCGAACGCCCATGCACACCCGCCTGCTCGCCGCCCTCGCCCTCCCGGTAGCCGCGCTCGCGGCCCCGGCCACCGTTCAGGCGGAAACGGTCTACATCAAGGCGGACCGCTTGCTCGAGGTCGAGACCGGCAAGTATGTCCAAGCGCCGCTGGTGACGGTGACCGACGGCGTGATCGCGGCGGTACAGGCGGGCGGCGCTGCCCCGACGGGCGCGAAGGTGATCGACCTTTCCGGCCACACCCTGCTGCCCGGCCTGATCGACATGCATGTCCATCTGGACGGGCGGCCGGAATACGGCGGCTACTCCAGCCTCCAGTTCACCGACCGGTTCGCCACTGCCCTTGCGGTCGCCAATGCCGAGAAGATGCTCAAGGCCGGGTTCACCACCGTGCGCAATGTCGGCGATGGCGACTACAATGTGGCCGGGGTCGATCAGGCGATCGAGGAAGGCTGGGTTCCCGGCCCACGCATCGTCAACGGCAACTACGCCCTTGGCGCGACCGGCGGGCACTGCGACCAGACGTACCTGCCACCCAGCTTCGAGGCCAAGAGTCCGGCGGTCGGCGACAGCCCGGACGAGCTGCGCCTGCGGGTGCGCGAACAGCGCAAGTATGGCGCCGAAGTGATCAAGGTCTGCGCCACCGGCGGGGTGTTCAGCCGCAACACCGAGCCGGGGCAGGCGCAATTGACGCTGGCCGAGCTGACCGCGATTGCCGAGGAAGCGCATTTCTGGGGCCTCAAGGTCGCCGCCCATGCCCACGGCGCGACGGGCATCAAGCTGGCGATCAAGGCCGGGATCGACACCATCGAACACGCGAGCCTGGTCGACGACGAAGGCATCCGCCTCGCGGTCGAAAAGGGCACCTATTTCGCGATGGACATCTACAACACCGACTACACGCAAGCCACCGGCAAGGCCAACGGGGTGCTGGAAGACAACCTGCGCAAGGACCGCGAGATCGCCCAGATCCAGCGCGACAATTTCCGCAAGGCGCACAAGGCGGGCGTGAAGATGGTCTTCGCCAGCGATGCCGGGGTGATGCCGCACGAGGACGTGGGCGGGCAGTTCAAGGTCATGGTCGAATACGGCATGACCCCGTTGGAGGCGATCCGCGCCGCCACCACCACAGCCGCCGCCGCGCTCGGCCAGTCGGGCCAGGTCGGTACCCTGCGGCCCGGCGCCTTCGCCGACCTGATCGCGGTCGACGGCGACCCACTCGCCGACGTCACCGCGCTGGAGAGCGTCGACTGGGTGATGAAGGGCGGGAAAGTGGCGGATTAGATCAACCCCACCTGCACCGCACCCCCGCCCAAGGCTGCGCGGTCCGGTCGATCGCGACCTCGCCCGCACACGCCGTACACAATCCCATCGCCTCCTCGGGCGAGCCTTGCGCCCACCCAGCCCATGCCTCGCGCGCCAGCAGCACCGGCATGCGTTCGTGGACCTCGGCCACTGCGCTCGCCGAGGCGGTCATCACCATCGAATAGCACGCGCCCCATTCGTCGCTCTGGCGCCAGACCCCGGCGGCGGCGAACAGGGGTTCATCTTGCAAACTGAGCCAGGTGCGGGTCATCTTCCCGCGCGGCCCTTGCGCCTCGGCCCAACCGGTCAGCGGGATCAGGCAGCGGCGCTCGGCGAAACTGTGGCGCCAGAAGAACGTGTCGAGCCTGTCGCTGCGGGCGTTGTT
>JAHDXX010000344.1 GCA_023384025.1 Sphingomonadaceae bacterium | reverse complement strand
GATGGAAAAGGGGCTCGATGTCTTTGCCGAGACCATGGCCCGGCTGCGGCAACGCGGCGTGGCGCACAAGGTTCTGGTGATCGGCGACGGCCCCGCGCGCAAGTGGTTCGAGGCCAACCTCGAGGGCGGGATTTTCGCAGGCTTCCAGACCGGCCCCGATCTGGGCCGGGCGCTCGCCAGCGGCGACGTGTTCTTCAACCCCTCGGTCACCGAGACCTTCGGCAATGTCACGCTGGAAGCCATGGCCTGCGGGCTGCCGGTGGTGGCGGCAGGTGCAACCGGATCGTCGAGCCTGGTCGAGGACGGGGTCACCGGTGCGCTCATTCCGCCCAAGGGTGCCGCCGCCTATGCCGAAGCGCTCGCCCCTTACTGCACCCAGGCAGGCCTGCGCGCTGCCCACGGCGCGGCCGGCGAGGCCAGGAGCAAGCTGTTCGACTGGGATGCGATCAACCAGGCCGTGGTCGATACTTACCTTCGTCTGGCCACTGCCCGACAGCAGACCTGACTCAACCGAGCACGCCCGCGCGTTTCATCCTCAGCGCGTACCAGAGCGTGAACAGTGTTGTTGCCCAGATCAATCCTTCAATCGCCGGGCTCGACATCCCTTCAGGCACAGTGGTCACAACATGCTGGAATATCGTGGTTCCAAGCAAACCGACCACAGAAACCGCCGCTGCTGCAACGGCCCAGCGATGCCGCAATAACAGCAGTATCGAGGCAAAGAACGCGCCCCATACCCCGAGCGCCCAGGCCGAGTTTGCCCACGCCGGGAAAGTATCGAAGTAGGAAATCTGGTCTGCTGTCATGCCCATGTCAGCCAGCCTGCCCAGACGGGTCATCATGTAGCTTGCGATGCCAACACCGTTCCACAAAAGTGTGACGACGCCGACCGCCCAAAGATGCCATGGGGCGGGTCTACGCGAATTAGTCATGGCCTTTTCCTCTCTCCCAATGGCCTAACGATATCACTGTCCGGGTTGCGACCCAAGCATGTTTACATTTGTTACTATCGATCACCCGATTCTTTCGCTGCAATTCGCTGCGGGCGGGAATATGTGTGGTGCGATGGCTGACCTGTTTGCCGACAATTCTCCCCCGCCACCCGGCGACGAACCGGCGGACGACGCGCCGCTGGCCGACCGGCTGCGCCCGCGCGACCTTTCGCAGGTAATCGGGCAGGAGCATCTGACCGGCCCGGAAGGCGCGATCGGGCGGATGGTTGCGGCCGGCCGCCTCTCCAGCATGATCCTGTGGGGCCCGCCCGGCACCGGCAAGACCAGCACCGCCCGCCTGCTCGCCGACGCGGTCGGCATGCGGTTCATGCCGATCAGCGCGGTGTTCAGCGGGGTCGCCGACCTCAAGAAGGCCTTTGCCGAGGCCGAAATGGCCGCGAAGGCGGGGCAGAAGACACTGCTGTTCGTGGACGAGATCCACCGCTTCAACCGCGCCCAGCAGGATGGCTTCCTGCCCTTCGTCGAGCGCGGCACGGTGACGCTGGTCGGCGCGACCACCGAGAACCCCAGCGTCGCGCTCAACGCTGCGCTGCTCAGCCGGGCACAGGTCCTGATCCTGCACCGGCTCGATGCGGCGGCGCTGGAAAGGCTGCTGGCCCGCGCCGAGGAACTCGAAGGGCCCCTGCCCCTCACCCCCGAGGCCCGCGAGGCGCTGGTTGCCAGTGCGGACGGCGACGGGCGCTTCCTGCTCAACCAGGCGGAAACGCTCTACAACTATGCCCTCTCCCCTTCAGGGGAGAGGGTGCCG
>JAHDXX010000343.1 GCA_023384025.1 Sphingomonadaceae bacterium | reverse complement strand
CGCAACTATCCAAGGTGCTTAGTGTTATCGAGCACCATCTGGAACCGACGTTGCTTGCCGTGCATTTGTACGGCTCCGCAGTGGATGGCGGCCTGAAGCCATACAGTGATATTGATTTGCTGGTTACTGTGACCGCAAGGCTTGATGACACAACGCGGCGAGCTTTGTTCAACGATCTTTTGGAGGTTTCGGCTTTCCCAGGCGAGAGTGAGATTCTCCGCGCTATAGAAGTCACCATTGTCGTGCACGAAGACATTATGCCGTGGCGTTATCCAGCCAAGCGCGAACTGCAATTTGGAGAATGGCAGCGCAATGACATTCTTGCGGGTATCTTCGAGCCAGCCACGATCGACATCGATCTGGCTATCTTGCTAACGAAAGCGAGAGAACATAGCGTGGCTTTGGTAGGTCCGGCGGCGGAGGAACTCTTTGATCCAGTTCCTGAACAAGATCTAATCAAGGCGCTGAATGAAACCTTGAAGCTATGGAACTCGCAGCCCGACTGGGCCGGCGATGAGCGAAATGTAGTGCTTACGTTGTCCCGCATTTGGTACAGCGCAGCAACTGGTAAAATCGCGCCGAAGGATGTCGCTGCCAACTGGGCAATGGAACATCTACCTGCCCAGCATCAGTCTGTCTTGCTTGAAGCTAGACAGGCTTATCTTGGGCAAGAGGAAGATCGCTCGGTCTTGCGCGCAGATAAGTTGGAAGAATTTATTCACTTCATGAAAAGCGAGATCACCAAGGTGCTCGGCAATGATGTCTAACAATGCGTTCAAGCCGATGCCGCTTCGCGGCACGACTTAACTTCGGCGTTGAACGACAGCTTCCGTCAAAGCTGGACGGCTGCATCGGGTCGACACCGGCAATCGGATCGTTGCCGCACTGAACAGCCTCGTTCCAGGTCGCCGCTACTATGCGGCTGAACCTCGGGAGAGCAGCTTTACGCCGTCTGGTCGCAGCTCTCCCTTGGGTGACACATGCCGGTAGAGCGTCTGCCGGGTAATCCCCAGTTCTTCGCAGAGATCGCCCACCTTGGTTTCCGGTTGCCCCATGCTGGCCATCGCCAGGCGTAGCTTGGCGGCGGTCATCTTGAAGGGGCGCCCCCCTTTCCTGCCGCGAGCGCGCGCCGAGACAAGCCCGGCGACCGTTCGCTCGGAAATCAACTCCCGCTCGAACTCTGCCAGCGCAGCAAAAATGCCGAACACAAGCTTGCCGGCGGCAGTCGTCGTGTCGACCGCTGCACCGTGACCGGTCAGGACCTTCAGTCCCACGCTACGCGCAGTCAGGTCGTGCACGGTATTGATCAGGTGGCGCAGATCGCGGCCGAGCCGATCGAGCTTCCATACGATCAGCGTATCCCCTTCACGAAGCGCCTTCAGGCAAGCAGCCAACCCTGGGCGATCATCGCGTCGGCCTGATGCCAGATCCTCGTAGAGATGGGCAGGACTCACGCCGGCGCCGATGAGCGCATCGCGCTGCAAATTGGTGGATTGGGATCCGTCCGCTTTCGACACCCGCATATAGCCGATCAACATCTCTTCGCCTGTCACATATACGTTCGATTATGTGACAGTGTGAGCCAGAACGTGCCGGTCGTCAAAAATTGTCACTTAACCCGTAATTCTGTCTAAGGCATACAAAGGGTGTTTATGGTTAGTAAAGTGACGGCGCAAGACAGCATCGTGCAGGGGACTCCTGAGCAATCCCATCCCCTCGCGGCGGCTCGTGCATACGACTACTGAACAGGTCGTGTCAGCAGTCCTA
>JAHDXX010000072.1 GCA_023384025.1 Sphingomonadaceae bacterium | reverse complement strand
CCGACCACCGCGCCGCGGCAATGGCCCATGTGCATCGGACCGGTCGGGTTGGCGGACACGTATTCGACGTTGACCGTGCGCCCCTGGCCCATTCCCGAACGCCCGTAATCGCTGCCGAGCGCGGCGATCGCTTCGAGTTCACGGGTCCAGACATGGTCAGCCAGACGCAGGTTGATGAAGCCCGGTCCGGCGACGTCAGCCGAGACGATATCGCCATCCTCACCGAAGATGGCGACAAGGCGTTCGGCAAGGGCGCGGGGATTGGTCCCGGCCGGCTTGGCCAACACCATGGCGGCGTTGGTGGCGAGATCGCCGTGCGCAGCGTCGCGCGGCGGCTCCACGGTCACGGCGGTGCGCGCGATGCCGGAGGGCAGCACGCCCTCGCCTTCGAGCCGGTCGAGGGCAGCGGAAACCTTGGCCGCGAAGGCGGCATGAAGCGTATTTGTATCGGACATGGGCGCGCGGTTAGCCGACCTGCGCAAAAGCGCAAGCTTCCGCCGCTGGCAGCGCCCGGGGTTTACCGGGTCGCGTTGTAGGCGAGCTGGCGTTCGGTGAGCTGGAATCCAACCAGCACTTCGAAGGTCGCCCGGGTCACCGCGGCACGAACCTGCGGGTCAGCCAGCGGGTCCAGAGCCGCGTCGGGATCGCCGGCCTTGCGCTTGCGGGTAATCCGCTCGCGGATGTAAGCCGGAAGGGTTGCTTCGTTGCGGTCGACGAAGGCGCCGGCCTTGCCCGTGGCGCGCGCGCGTTCCTGGCCGTCGGCGAAATCGACCACGACCGTGCCGATACGCTTGCTTTGCACGGCTGCGCCGCCGCGCAGGACCGTCGCAAAGAACGGCAATTCCACTCGCCGGGCTCCGCGCGAATCGGTGCGCCGGGCGAGCACGTCGAAGCTCGCTTCGGAATAGACCCGTGCGCCCGTATCGTTGCAGGTGCTGCGCAGGTTGGTGATCGCGGCCGTGACATCGAGGTTGTCTGCCGTCTGCGGCCCGGCCGAACGGAACAGCGTCACATCGCCGGTATAGTCAGGCACGCCCACCGCCGGGCAGGAACTGCGAACCACAGAGATGCCGACGCCCTGGTCGATCACGATCTCGCCATCGCGCGCGCAGCCTGCCACGGCAACGGCACCGGCACAGACCAAAAGCAGCTTGCGGCTCAACGTCATGCAGAAGGATCCCTCGAATTCATCGTTTGCCCGCCCTAGCGGGCCGTGCAGCAAAGCGCTAGAGGCGGCTGCATGAACGCCCCCTTGCCGTCCACCACCGCGAACGCGGATCGCCTTCCGCTGACTGTCCTCGTCGCCGCGCCGCGCGGCTTCTGCGCCGGTGTCGACCGGGCGATCGAGATCGTCGAACGGGCACTCGAGCGTTACGGACCGCCGGTCTACGTCCGCCACGAGATCGTCCACAACCGGTTCGTCGTCGACGGGCTCAAGGCCAAGGGCGCTATCTTCGTCGAGGAACTGGACGTGGTCCCCGATGGCGCCCCGGTGGTGTTCAGCGCGCACGGCGTGCCCAAGTCCGTTCCTGCCGAAGCGCAGCGCCGCGGGCTGGACTATCTCGATGCGACCTGCCCGCTGGTCAGCAAGGTCCACCGGCAGGCCGAGCGCCATATCGAAAAGGGGCTCCACATCGTGTTTGTCGGGCATGAAGGGCACCCCGAAGTGATCGGGACAATGGGCCAAGTGCCGGACGGCGAGATGACGCTGGTCGAAACGGTTGAAGATGTCGCCGCGCTCGATTTCGCAACCGATACCCCGCTGTCGTTCCTGACCCAGACCACCCTGTCGGTCGACGACACTGCCGACATCATCGCCGCCCTGCAGGCGAAGTATCCGCATATCGTCGGGCCCAAGGCAGAGGACATCTGCTACGCCACGTCGAACCGGCAAGCGGCGGTGAAGGCGATTGCCCCGGGCAGCGATCTGGTGCTGGTGATCGGCGCGCCGAACTCTTCCAACTCGCTCCGCCTGGTCGAGGTTGCTGAACGCTGTGGAACCACGGCCCGGCTGATCCAGCGGGCGAGCGAGATTGAGCAGGAGTGGCTCGACGGCGTTGGCACCCTGGGCCTTACCGCCGGTGCTTCCGCTCCGGAGACACTGGTGCGCGAAGTGCTCGACCGGTTGAGCGAATGGCGCGAAGTCGAAGAGCACACGCTCGTCACCGCCGAAGAGAAAATGGTGTTCAAGCTGCCACGCCAGCTGATGGACTGACGACGGTGGCGGTCTACACCCACCTCGGCGCGGAGGACCTCGCGGATCTGGTTGCTGCCTACGATGTCGGCGAACTGGTGTCGGCCAAGGGAATTGCCGAAGGCGTATCCAATTCCAACTGGCTGATCGAAACCAGCTGCGCCCGCTTCATCCTGACCATGTACGAGCGGCGGATCGATCTTGCCGACCTGCCCTATTTCCTCGGCCTGCTCGACCACCTTTCCGCAGGCGGATGCCCGGTCCCGTGCACGATCCACGATCGTGACGGCGCTGCGTTCCGCATGATCGATGGCAAGGCCGTCGCCCTGATCGAGTTCCTGCCCGGCGTGTCGGTCGACCGGCCAACGCCGGCCCAGGCGCACAGTGTCGGGGCGGTGCTTGCCCGGATGCATCTGGCTGCGCGGGATTTTCCTGCGCAGCGCGCCAACGACCTTGGCCCGGCAACCTCGGCAGAAGTGCTCAAGGGTTGCGGCGAGCAGGCGCTTGGCCTGATCGACCCGGGCCTGCCGCAGTCACTCACCATGGCCCGGGAAGTAGCAGAACGCTGGCCCGCCGACCTGCCCACCTCGACCATCCATTCAGACCTGTTCCCGGACAATGTCCTGATGCTGGGGGACGAAGTGTCGGGCCTGATCGACTTCTACTTCGCGTGCACCGACATGATGGCTTACGATCTGGCGGTGACCCACGCGGCCTGGTCCTTCGCCAAGGGCGGTACCCATTATCACGAACAGATCGGGGTAGCGCTGATCGCCGGTTATGAAGCAGTACGTCCGCTTGCCGAAGCAGAGCGTTCCGCCCTGCCCCTGCTGGCGCAAGGTGCGTGCCTGCGATTCGTATCCAGCCGGGCGCAGGACTGGATCGAAACACCAGCGGACGCGCTCGTCACCCGGAAGGATCCGATGGATTTCATGCGGCGCCTCGCATTCTACCGTGAACAGGGCGCCACGGTGTTCGCTGCCAGCCGATGAAGCAGGTCGAGATTTTCACTGACGGGGCCTGCAAGGGCAACCCCGGTCCGGGCGGCTGGGCGGCGCTGTTGCGCATGGGACGTCACGAAAAGGAACTGGTCGGCGGCGAGCCGCAGACGACCAACAACCGGATGGAGATGCAGGGCGTGATCTCGGCGCTCGAAGCGCTCAAGAGCCCGTGCGAGGTTACGCTCCATACCGACAGCCGCTATGTGATCGACGGGATCACCGGCTGGATCCATAGCTGGAAACGGAAGGGCTGGAAGAACGCGGCGAAGAAGCCGGTCGCCAATGCCGACCTGTGGCAGGCGCTCGATCAGGCTGCCTCCCGGCACAAGGTGTCATGGCAGTGGGTGAAGGGCCATGCGGGTCACCCGGAAAACGAACGGGTTGACCAACTGGCCAGTGATGAAGCCGAACGGCAGGCGCGGGAGAAGGCTGGATCGCCCCCTCCCGCAGCCACACCCTGATCAGCTTTCGTCGACTGTCTCGGCGCCGGGGCCGTTCTTCTTGACCGATTCAATCGCGTTCTTGGCGCTGGCCTTGCTCTTGTACCCTTCGGTCCAGAAGATCGCTTCCGAGTTGTACATGAAGTAGGCGACGTATTCGCCCGCCTTGTTCTGCTTGATCTTGAAATGGTGCGCCATGAAGGGCTCCCCTCGTCGTGTTGTCGGGACCGGCATGGTAGCGATTGGCGGCTGCGAATCCAGCCCCTTGGGCCGTATTCCTACGCTGAAAATCGCACGGGATCGTACAGCGAATGGTCAAGACCCCGCGTCATGCCATCGCTGTCGAGGCCGACGAGCAATTGGCTCGCAAGCCGCGCGGCAGCCGGGGACGTCTGGATGCCGAACCCACCCTGCCCCGCAAACCAGAAGAAGCCCGACACTTCCGGATCGAATCCGTAGACAGGGAGCCGGTCCGGGGCAAAGCTGCGCAGGCCCGCCCACTTGTGCTCGACCGCGAGGACCTGCCAGTCAACCACATGCTGGAACCGGTCGATCGCCTGCGCCACCGCCAGCTCTTCCGGGGCTGCATCGCACGGCGGTGACGGCTCCTCGTCATGCGGGCTGAGCCAGACGCGCCCGCTCTCGGGCTTGAAGTAGAATGTCCCGGCAATATCCAGCACCAGCGGCAGATCCGCCGGAGCGGGAGGATCGGTTCGCAGTTGCACGACCGTGCGCCGGTAGGGCTGGATGCCGATCGCGCGCGCACCGGCCATTCGCGCAACATCGTCAGCCCAGGCCCCGGCCGCATTCACCATTACCCCGGCCTCGATGGCCCCGCCACGCTGCAGCCCGATCCGCCACGATCCACCGCCTCGTTCCAATTGGTTGACCCGTGCCCGGTTGCGCACCTCGCCGCCGCTCCGTTTCAACAGTCCCAGGTAATGCGCATGGAGTGCAGCGACTTCGATATCGGCACAGGCCGGCTCCCACACTGCGCCGGCAAAGTCTTCATGCAGTCCGGGCACCTTGGTGGCCAGCCGCGCGCGGTCCAGCCGTTCGAGGGTTGCCCCCGTATCGGCAAAGCGTTCCATGAACCGGTCAAGTTCGGAAAGATCGCCAGCCCGCCCGATGTACAGCGCCCCGCGCCGGGTGAGGAAGCCGCCTTCCCTGAGATAGGGTCCAGACGCGATGGTGAGCGGCACGATTTCAGGGCCGCCATAGCACTCCTCCCAGAACGCTGCCGAGCGCCCCGTGGCATGATAGCCCGGCCGGTCTTCCGCTTCGAGCACCACCACGCTGCCATGGGCCGCGAGTTCCGCCCCCAGGCTGGCGCCCGCGATCCCTGCTCCGACAATGGCAAAATCGTAGCGCGTCACCGGCACCTAGCCTGCCGCTGCCACGGTTCGCGCGAGGAAATGCGCGACCGCTTCCATCGCCCGGTCGCGCACAGGATCGGCTTCCCGCAGGATCTCGTGCCGCGATTCGGCACCGAAGCGGACCAGCTCGGCTTGCGGCAAACGCGCGGCGGCGCGGGAAATGGCCTTCATTTCGACCAGTTTGTCATTCTCCGCGCCCAGTATCAGCACCGGAGTGGTCACTGCCTCGAGCACGCCGGGCCGGTAGAGCGAGCGCATCGAGGCATAGGCACGTTCGACCCAGCCCCAGCTGCCCGGCCCCATGACCAGTTCCGGCCGCGTTTCGCGCCACCACATTTCATCGCCATAGCGCTCCGGGTCATGGGTCAGCAGGCCGATGCGCGAAGCCGGAGCTTCACCCGGTTTTTCGCTCCATTTCCAGGCCGGGCGCGCTGGGTCGCCAAGCCCCTTCATCAGCTTTGCCGCAGCATGCATCACGCCAACCGGCAGTACAGTGCCATAAAAGCCGAGCATCGGTGCCGACAGGATGACCGCTTCGGGATCGACCCGCCGCTCCGCCACAGCGCGCAGCACCAGGTGCCCGCCCATCGAATGGCCCGCAAGTACATGCGGACCGGGCCGCTCGGCCTTCCACTGTTGCCACAGCAGCGCAAGGTCATCGATCCAGGTGCCGAAATCATCGACATGCCCGGTCACTGCATCGTTGCCGAGGCGACCTGACCCGGCCTGTCCGCGCCAGTCGGAGGCGGTCACCGCCCAGCCCGCCCGGCTCCATTCCTCCAGCGTCTCGAGATATTTCTCGTAGGCATCCCCGCGCCCGGGAAGAAACAGGATCGAGCCAAGCGGCGCGACCGGCACCGGCCAGTCGATCCGCCGGATCTGCCACCCGTCAGCGGCTTGCCAGCGGCTCTCTGCGGCGTGCGATGGAATGGCGCGTCGATCGATTTCGGTTTGGTTCATCCGGACTTTGCCTGCTTGCCTAACGCTGGCCTCAAGGGGGTGGTTACTATTTGGTAAGTCATCCCCTGTAGCACCGCCTCCAAAGGGACCTTGGGGGCTTCATGCTGGACGGTATGCTTCACTACGGACTGCTCTGCGGCTTGGCAATCGCGCTGGTTGTCGCAGCGGTAACCGACATTCGTCGACGCCAGATCGATAACTGGCTCAACGGCGCCATCGTGGTGGCGGCACCGCTTTACTGGTGGACCGCCGGCATGTCGCTGTGGCCCGGAGTGGCAATCCAGGTTGGCGTTGCACTCGCCTGCTTTGCGGTGTTCGCGGGCTTGTTCGCATTGCGGATGATGGGCGGCGGCGACGTGAAGCTGCTGACCGCGCTCGCGCTGTGGATCGAGCCGACCTGGTTCCTCAAGCTGCTGGTCGTCATGGCGCTTGCGGGCGGCGTGCTCACCATCGTGCTCGGCGCATACCATGTGATGAAGCGCCGCCGCGACAAACTCGCTGTGCCTTACGGCGTCGCCATTTCGATTGGCGGGCTGTTCGTTCTGGGCACCCATTACCTGCCGCTGGCCAGTGCCGGCGTCACAACGGGGTGAACCCGATTTTAACCAGTCATCGATTAACGACGCAAACCACACCCGCCCGCAATCCCGCCGGGCAAGACAGGGGGCTTGAATAGCCATGGACAGGAAGAAGCTGGTTCTGCTGCTGGGCGCGCTGGTCATCGCGATCGGTACCGCGCTTGCTGCTCGGAGCATGTTCGCAGGGGCAGCCGCCCCGCAGGCGGAAGCCGTTCCGCAAAAGCCGGTCGGACCGAAGGTGCTGGTCGCCAACCGTCAGCTGCCGGTCGGTACGATCATCACTGCCGATGCGATCGGTTATCAGCAGTGGCCGGAAGAACTGGTGCAGGACGCTTACTTCATCGACGGTGAGTCGGATGTGAGCAAGCTGATCGGCACCGTCGTACGCTTCCCGATCACGGCAGGCGAACCGGTGACCCAGGGCTCGCTGGTGGCGCCGGGCGACCGTGGCTTCCTTGCCGCGGCCCTTGGCCCGGGCATGCGCGCCGTTACTGTCCCTGTGTCCGCCAAGACCGGCGTGGCCGGGTTCGTCTTCCCGGGTGACCGGGTCGACCTGGTGCTGACCCAGACCGTCAAGGGCGATGGTGGCGAAGGCCTCAAGGCCTCTGAAACGATCCTGCGCAACCTGCGCGTTCTCGCAACCGACCAGTCGACCGAGAGCAGTTCCGACGAGCAGGGCCGCACCGTGGTCCGCGCATTCCGCACCGTCACGCTCGAAGTGACGCCCAAGATTGCTGAAAAGGTGGCAGTCGCCCAGACCATCGGCACGCTCAGCCTGTCGTTGCGCTCGATTGCCGACAACCAGGGCGAACTGGAACGGGCCATCGCTGCCGGCGAAGTGAAGATCCCCGACAATGCCACGCCGGAGCAGGAAGAAAAGCTGCTGCGCCAGGCCATGGCTCGCCCGATCGACAAGGGTGCCAGCTTTGTGACCGGCGGTGACGTGTCGCGCTTCCAGCGCAGCACGCTGCCCCCCGCACGTCCGGTAGGTGGCTACAGCGCTCCCGCAGAAGCGCCTTCGGGCGCCCCGGCGGCCCAGCCGAGCGTACCGCAGGGCCCGACCGTGCGCGTTACCCGAGGGAAGATCACCTCAACCGAAGCGGTCGGCAAGACCGGCAGCACGCGCTGAAGGGGGCCGACATGACCATCACTTCGATCCGCTTCCGCACTGACCCGGCCCGCGAGGGCCAACCGAAGGGCAAGAGCATGAAACACCGCCTGACCACCACCGCGCTGCTTGCCAGCCTCGTCATGACGCCAGTCGCCATGACCGCCGCCGGGACCGCCTCGGCCCAGGGCATCGTCAAGCCGGCCCAGACGATCGTGCTGTCGATCGGACGCGGCGAACTGATCAGCGTGCCGGGCGCCATGTCCGACGTGTTCATCGCCAACGACCAGATCGCCGATGTGCAGGTCAAGTCGCAGCGCCAGCTCTATGTGTTCGGCAAGACCGGTGGCGAAACCACGGTCTATGCCAGCAATGCAGCCGGCGACATCGTGTGGTCGGCCAACGTGCGGGTGGGCAACAACATCAGCAGCGTCGACCAGATGCTGGCGCTGGCCATGCCGGAAGCCAAGATCTCGGTCGCGACCATGGGCACCAACACTGTCCTGCTGACCGGCACGATTGCCGCACCCGAGGATGCGGCCGAGGCCGAGCGTCTGGTTCAGGCGTTCGTCGGTGAAGACACCAATGTCATCAGCCGCCTGAAGATGGCGACGCCGCTGCAGGTCAACCTGCAGGTGCGCTTTGCCGAAGTGAGTCGAACGCTGGTTCGGGACATTGGTGCGAACTTGACGTCTGCAGATTCCAGCAACGGATTCCAGTTCGGGGTCGGTTCTGGCCGCGGCGCGGTAACGCAATATAACCCGGGCGGCCCTGCCGGTGTCAACGTAACCAGCGGTGATGATGGCACGACTGTGATTAGGACCGTTGGCGCGCGTGGATCCACGTTCGCCGGACTCGGCAGGCTGTTCGGCGTCGATCTGGCAGCCACACTTGATCTTGCCGAACAGAAAGGCTTGGTGACCACGCTATCGCAGCCGAACCTGACCGCGCTGTCGGGCGAAACTGCGGAGTTCCTGGCGGGAGGCGAGTTCCCCATCCCGATCAGCCAGGGCCTTGGCACCACCGCCGTGGAATACCGCAAGTTCGGGGTCAGCCTCGCTTACACGCCGACAGTGCTCTCGAACGGCCGGATCTCGATCCGGGTCCGTCCGGAAGTGTCCGAACTGTCGTCACAAGGCGCGGTCGTGCTGAACGGCTTCCAGATTCCGGCCCTGACCATCCGCCGCGCGGAAACCACCATCGAGCTCGGTTCCGGCCAGAGCTTCATGATCGCGGGTCTGATGAGCAATGGCGCGCAGAACACCCTCGACAAGGCCCCGGGTGCCGGCGACGTGCCGATCCTGGGCAACCTGTTCCGCTCGCGTTCGTTCCGCAAAGGCGAAACCGAGCTGGTGATCGTGGTCACGCCGTATCTTGTCCAGCCTGTCAACGATGGCGACATCGTGCTGCCGACGGACGGCTTCAACGCCGCAGGCGAGTTGGAAAGCCTGATCGGCTACCGTGAAAACGCAGGTGAAAGCGGCGTAAGCCGTCCGAAGCCGAGTGCGCAGGATCGCGACGGCACGCCCCCGGCGGTTTCGCGGATCGATCCGGCCGCTGTGCTGCCGGCTGCGCCTTCGCGCGAATCGAAGCGTTCGGCAGACAAGAAACCGTCCAAGAAAGACAGCGATGGCAAGGCCGTCGCGGTCGCTCCTGGCTTCAGCCTCTAACGCGAAAGGTGATCACGATGCCCAAGGCTATCAATCGCAAACTGGCTACCGCAATCGCCATCTCGCTCGGGCTGACGCTCTCGGCCTGCGGCGGCATGCCGAGCAACAAGAGCCTCAATTCGACCAAACAACCGGTGGTTGAACGGACCAACTACACTCTCGACGTGCGCACCAGCGGCGGCGGCCTGTCGGTTCCGGAACAGCAGCGCCTTGCCGGCTGGTTCGAAGCCATGGACCTGCGCTACGGCGACCGGGTCTCGATCGACGATCCGAGCATGTCGGGCGCTACTCGCAGTGCCATCGCTGACCTTGCTGCTCGCCACGGCATCCTCGTGAGCGAAGGTGCGCCGGTCACACCGGGCTACGTCACGCCGGGCACTGCCCGCGTGGTGCTGACCCGCTCGACCGCGCATGTGCCGGGCTGCCCTGACTGGTCGGCCAAGTCGGACATGAATTACAACAACGCGACTTCGCCAGGTTACGGCTGTGCCGTGAACGGCAACCTTGCTGCCATGGTCGCCAATCCGGAAGATCTGATCCGCGGGCAGAAGGGCACCGGAGAAACCGTCGTCGCCACTTCGAACAAGGCCATCGGCAGCTATCGCGACCAGAAGCCGACCGGCGAAGGCGGCCTCAAGCAAGTTTCGTCGGAAGAATAAGGGGACAGTCGATGAACGCACCTTGGAAACCCAACGGCAATCGCGATCCCTTTGCCGCCTTCATCTGCGACGAGGCCGCACTCGATGTGCTGCGCCCGGTCGTGATCGAAATGGGCTGGGCCCCGGAAAAATGCGCCAAGGGCGGCCTGCGCAATGCCGTGCAGTCGCTCTCGGTCGCGGCGAGCCCGAACATCCTGATGGTCGACCTGTCGGAAAGCGGCGATCCGCTGAGCGATATCAACGCGCTGGCTGAAGTCTGCGAGCCCGGCACGGTCGTGATCGCGATCGGCCAGGTCAATGATGTCCGCCTCTACCGCGACCTGCTCGGCTCCGGCATCCATGACTATTTGCTCAAGCCGCTTTCGGCCGGGCAATTGCGTGATGCCCTGACCCAGGCGCAGGCCGTGTTCATGGCGCCGCGCTCCAACGACGGTGCGACTGCCCGCCGCCACATCACCACTGCGGTGATCGGCACACGCGGTGGCACCGGCGCCTCGACCCTTGCGACCTCGCTCGCCTGGGCGTTCAGCAACGACAACAAGATGCCGACCGCCCTGCTGGACCTCGATGTCCACTTCGGCACCGGCGCCCTGTCGCTCGACCTCGAACCAGGTCGCGGCCTGACCGATGCGATCGACAACCCGAGCCGGATCGACGGCCTGTTCATCGAGCGCGCCATGATCCGCGCGAACGAGAACCTGGCGATCCTGTCCGCTGAAGCGCCGATCAACTCGCCGCTGATGACCGACGGGTCGGCGTTCGTGCAGCTGGAGGAAGAGTTCCGCCAGGCGTTCGAGATGACCGTGATCGACCTGCCGCGCAACATGCTGGTCAACTTCCCCCACCTGTTTGCCGATGTGAACGTGGTGGTGCTGACCGCGGAAATGACGCTGGCTTCTGCCCGCGACACGATCCGGATCCTGTCGTGGCTCAAGGCCAATGCGGCCCACGCCCAGCCGCTGGTCGTGGTCAACAAGGCCCAGGCCGGTACCGGCGAGATCAGCAAGGCGGATTTCGAAGCTTCGATCGAGCGTCCGATCGACTTCATCATCCCGTACGACTTCAAGGCTGCCGCCAACGCAGCAAAGCTGGGCCAGACCTTCGTCGAAGCCAACCGTTCTGCCAAGGCCAGCTCGGTCATGCGTCAGCTCGGCGAGCGGATCATGGGCGTCAGCGAGGAAGAAGCGGACGCAGCGGCGCCGGCAGCCAAGAAGTCTCTCCTGGGCAGCTTCGATCTCAAGTCGCTGCTGGCCAAGAAGGACAAGAAGGCTGCGACCAAGGTTCCGGCAGAGTGAATGAATGATTCCCGTTCCGCGCCAGCGCGCGGAACGGGAAATCGAGGGCTAAGGAAAGGCGGTAACAGGGCATGAGCATTTTCCAGCTCCTGCTGTTTGCGATGGGTCTGATGGCGTTGCTCGCTGTCGGCTACACTCTGCTGAACGGCCCCTCCCCGGCAAAGGAAAGCGCACGCCGGCTGAGCCAGGTGCGTTATCGCCATTCGGAAAGCACGGACGCCAAGGTCGAATCGCAGCTGAAAAAGGCGATCGCTTCGCGCAAGCCCAAGCTGCAGATGAAAGCCGGTTCGGAATCGCGGATCGCGGCTCTGGCGATGCGGCTGGACCGCACCGGCAAGAAATGGACCGTCTCGCAATATACCTACGCGTCGATCGGTATCGGCCTGGCAATTGCGGTCGTGGTATTCCTGCGCTCGGGCGCCCCGTTGCTCTCGCTGGGTGTGGGTGCGGTGATCGGCGCGGGCCTGCCGCACATGGCGGTGAACTATTTCATCAAGAAGCGGACCGGCGATTTCAACGCGAAGTTTCCGGACGCGATCGAACTGCTCGTGCGCGGCCTTCGGTCCGGCTTGCCGGTCACTGAAACGCTTGCGGTGGTGGCACAGGAAGTGCCCGGCCCGGTCGGGATCGAATTCAAGGGCGTGGTCGAGCGCATCCGCATCGGTCGCACCATGGAGGAATCGCTCCAGGAAACAGCCGACCGTCTCGGCATTCCGGAATTCAACTTCTTCTGCATCACGCTGGCGATCCAGCGCGAAACCGGGGGCAACCTCGCCGAAACGCTGTCGAACCTGGCTGACGTGCTGCGCAAGCGCGCCCAGATGAAGCTGAAGATCCGGGCGATGAGCTCGGAATCGAAAGCCTCCGCCTATATCGTCGGCTCGCTGCCTTTCATGGTGTTCGGCATGATCTGGTGGATCAACCCGAGTTACGTCGCCGGCTTCTTCTCCGATGATCGCCTCATTGTCGCCGGCCTCGGCGGTCTGGTGTGGATGAGCATCGGTGCCTTCATCATGGCCAAGATGGTCAGCTTCGAAATCTGAGCGGGAACTGCGAGCAATGATCAACCAGCCCTCAGGACCCACGCTTCTCGGCTTCGACGTCGTCATGGTCGGGACAATCCTGGCCGGCGTTGCCGCGCTTGCAGTGATGATGGCAATCTATGCCGCCATCACTGTGCGCGACCCGATGGCAAAGCGCGTCAAGGCGCTGACCGATCGGCGCGAAGAGCTCAAGCAGGGTATCGTCAAGAGCACTTCGAAGAAGCGCCAGAGCCTCGTCCGCAAGTCGGAAAAAACCGAGAAGATGAAAGACACGCTGGCGGGCATGAAGGTCCTCCAGCAAAGCCAGATCCAGGAAGTCCAGCAGAAGCTGGCTCACGCGGGCTATCGCAACAAGGAGCTGGCGGTTTACGTCATCGCCCTGCGCATGATCCTGCCGATCATCCTCGGGATCATCGGGTTCGTGGTGATCTATGTCATCGACTACTTCCCCGACTGGAGCGGGATGAAGCGGGTCGCAGGCATGGGGGCCATGCTGTTTGCCGGGTACAAGGGCCCGGAAATCTTCCTGCAGAACAAGTCAGGCAAGCGCGTCGATGCGATCCGCAAGGGCCTGCCTGACGCGCTCGACCTGCTGGTCATCTGCGCCGAAGCCGGTCTGACTGTCGACGCTGCATTCAACCGCGTGGCAAAGGAACTGGGCCGGGCTTACCCCGAACTGGGTGACGAATTCGCCCTGACCGCCATCGAGCTGTCGTTCCTCAACGAGCGCAAGATGGCATTCGACAACCTTGCCTATCGCGTCGATCTCGATGCGGTGAAGGGCGTGGTCACGACCATGATCCAGACCGAGCGTTACGGTACTCCGCTGGCCTCGGCACTGCGCGTGCTGTCGGCTGAGTTCCGAAACGAGCGCATGATGCGCGCGGAAGAGAAGGCTGCGCGTCTGCCGGCGATCATGACCGTGCCGCTGATCCTGTTCATCCTGCCCGTGCTGTTCATCGTCATTCTCGGCCCGGCGGCCTGTTCGATCGCCGACGCCTTCTCCGACGACGGCCCGGCCAAGGCCAAGTAAGCCAGACCAGACAGGGAACCCGCTGCCGGTACGCCGGTGGCGGGTTCAGTCTGTCCGGGCCTGGTCGCGCACCACCGCCAGCAAGCGCGCGAACGTCTCCCGCTCGGCATCGCCCAGGGCACCGAACAGGCGCTGCTCCATCTGCCGGGCGAGTGGCATGATCCGGCCGTGCATGGCCTTGCCCGCTTCGGTCAGCTCGAGATGGTGCGAACGCCCGTCAGCCCGGTTCGGTTCGCGCACCAGCAGCTCGCGCGCTTCCAGCGCCTTGCACGCACGGTTGACCGCGACCTTGTCCATGACCGTGGCG
>JAHDXX010000342.1 GCA_023384025.1 Sphingomonadaceae bacterium | reverse complement strand
GCGAGAAGGCCCAGCATGGTGATGAAGAAGGGGTCGGAGATATGCTGGCCCCGGTCATGGCCCAACGGGATCACCACCCCGATCGCACCGGTCTTCTGGATGCGCAGGTTCCGCGCCATCACATTGGGGCGGAAATCGTGCTCCCGCGCCAGGGCCTTGATCCGCTCGCGTGTTTTCTGGCTGATCAGGCCGGTATCGGAAAGCGCACGGGACACCGTGCCGGGCGACACGCCTGCAAGCTTGGCCAGGTCGCTGATGTTGCGAACACGGGTCTCTTTACTCATGCGTGCTCCCGGCATGGCGGGCCATTCCGGCCCGGCCCATGTCCCTGTCCCCGCAAATCCGTTCAAAGGCAACCGGGAACCAGCCATTTTCAGCAAAAGGCACTTGCATCCGCAATCGATTGCGGTAATGGATGCAATCGATTGCGGATAAGTTGCAGTCGCTGCATGAGTCGCCACGTACGCTTGCGGCAGAATTCCAGCCCGGGAATCGGGCGTTCATGGGGAGGTTTTCATGAGGAAAAGTGAACTGAAGTCCTTTGCGTCGCTGACTGCGGTCGCAATCCTGATTGGTACCGCCCCTGCCTATGCGCAGGACGGTGGCGCGGCAGACGAGGCCGCTGCTGAAAATGAAATCGTCGTCACCGGCGTGATTTCCTCGGCCGGCCAGAACAAGATCGACACCTCGATCTCGGTCTCGTCGCTCGATGCTGCGGCCATCGCCGCCAGCAACCCGACCAACCTGGCCGAAGTGTTCCGCCAGTTGCCGGGCATTCGTTCGGAAAGCTCGTCGGGTGGCGGCAACTCGAACATCAACGTGCGCGGCATTCCGATTTCGACCGGCGGCGCCAAGTTCCTCTCGATGCAGGAAGACGGGCTGCCGATCCTCCTGTTCGGTGACCATCTGTTCGCTCCGGCGGACGGCTTTTTCAAGTCCGACGCGACCCTGGCACGGGTCGAATCCGTGCGCGGCGGTACCGCATCGACGCTGACCACCAACGGCCCGGGCGGCATCATCAACCTGATCGGCAAGACCGGCAAGCAGGGTGGTGGTTCGGTGGCCCTCGGCTTCGGGATCGACCACAAGGACTATCGCGTCGACGCCGAGTACGGCGCGGGTCTCGCCGACGATCTCTATTTCCACATTGGCGGCCACTTCCAGCAGGGCGGCGACTACCGCAAGTCCGGCTACAGCCCGGTATCGGGCGGGCAGATCCGCCTCAGCCTGACCAAGGAATTCGATGCCGGCTATGTGCGGGTCACCGGCAAGGTCATCGACAAGAAGGAACAGGCCTACTTCCCGCAGCTCGTGTCGCGCACCGGCAATGCGACCAGCGGCGTGGTCGGCACCAGCCTCGGCAATTTCGATGCCGCCAACCACAGCCTGTACAGCAACCTGACCCGCAACGGGCTTGCCGTGAACGGCCGCAACCAGCTCGAGCCTTATGACGTGGCCGATGGCCTCAACCACAAGGTGAAGTCGATCGGGGTCGAGACCAGCTTCGATCTGGGCGGCGGAATCGACCTGACCACCAAGTCGCGGTATCAGGACATCTCGGGCGAGTTCCTCGGCTTCTTCAGCTACGGCGCCCTCAACGCCGCCTCGCTGGCGGGATCGACCTACTTCAACGGCCCGCTTGCAGGACAGGCCGTGACCCAGGCCAACCTGCCCAACGGGCTGGCGACCGAAGTTGCGGTGTTCGACGTCAACCTCGATGACTTGAGCAACTTCGCCAACGATGTGCGCCTGTCGAAGACCTTCGAAGTCG
>JAHDXX010000071.1 GCA_023384025.1 Sphingomonadaceae bacterium | reverse complement strand
CTCGGCATCGACCACGGCCTGTTCGAGGAAGCGCTGGAGATCGCCAAGGAAGACAAGGGCTTCTACGCCGATACCGAGATGGAAGCGGAAGACTGGCAGGAGCTGGTTGCCGAGTACAAGGGCATCGTCGAGCAGGAGCTGGGCCATGCCTTCCCGCAGGATGTCGATGCGCAGCTGTGGGGCGCAATCCGCGCGGTGTTCGACAGCTGGGACAGCGACCGGGCCAAGGTCTACCGGCGGTTGAACGACATCCCGGGCGACTGGGGCACCGCGGTCAACGTGCAGGCCATGGTGTTCGGCAACATGGGCGAGACCAGCGCCACCGGCGTCGCCTTCACCCGTGATCCGGCCACCGGCGAGCGGGCCTACTACGGCGAGTACCTGATCAACGCGCAAGGCGAGGACGTGGTCGCGGGGATCCGCACGCCGCAGTACCTCACCCGCGCCGCGCGCGAACTGGCCGGGGCCAAGCAGCCGAGCATGGAAGAGGCGATGCCCGATGCTTACGGCGAGCTGGCCCGCGTGTTCGACCTGCTGGAGCGGCATTACCGCGATATGCAGGACATCGAGTTCACGGTGGAGCGCGGGCGCCTTTGGATGCTCCAGACCCGCTCCGGCAAGCGCACCGCCAAGGCGGCGCTGCGGATGGCGGTGGAGATGGTCGGCGAAGGGCTGATCTCGCAGGAAGAGGCGATCCTGCGGGTCGATCCGATGGCACTGGACCAGCTGCTCCACCCGACGCTCGACCCCGATGCCCCGCGCGAGGTGCTGACCAGCGGGTTGCCTGCTTCGCCCGGTGCGGCGAGCGGCAGGATCGTGCTCGATGCCGACACTGCCGAGCAATGGGCCGGTCGCGGCGAGAAGGTCGTGCTGGTACGTGTCGAGACCAGTCCGGAGGACATCCACGGCATGCATGCCGCGACCGGCATCCTGACCGCGCGCGGCGGCATGACGTCACATGCGGCAGTGGTGGCCCGCGGAATGGGGCGCCCGTGCGTGTCGGGCGCCTCGGCGGTCTCGATCGACCTCAAGAGCCGCACCCTGCGGATCGGCTCGCTGGAGATGCGCGAAGGCGACACGATCACGCTTGACGGGGCCAAGGGCCAGGTCATGCGCGGCGAAGTGCCGACGATCGAGCCGGAGCTGGCGGGCGACTTCGGCACGCTGATGGAATGGGCCGACGCCCACCGCCGGATGCGCGTGCGCACCAATGCGGAAACGCCCGCCGACTGCCGCATGGCGCGCAGCTTCGGCGCGGAAGGGATCGGCCTGTGCCGCACCGAGCACATGTTCTTCGATGCAGGTCGCATCAGCGCAGTGCGCGAGATGATCCTCGCAGACAGCGAAGCCGGGCGCCGTGCAGCGCTGGCCAAGCTGCTGCCCGAACAGCGCGCGGACTTCCGCGAGATCTTCGCGGTCATGGTCGGCCTGCCGTGCACCATCCGCCTGCTCGACCCGCCGCTGCACGAGTTCCTGCCGCATGGCGACGCCGAGTTCGAGGAACTGGCCAATGTGACCGGCCTCGGCGTTGAACACCTCAAACGCCGCGCTGCCGAGCTGCACGAGTTTAACCCGATGCTAGGCCATCGCGGCTGCCGCCTCGGGATCACCTATCCCGAGATCTACGAGATGCAGGCCCGCGCGATCTTCGAGGCGGCGTGCGACGTGGCTCAGGCGAGCGGAGAAGCGCCGGTACCGGAGGTGATGATCCCGCTGGTGGCAACCCGGCGCGAGCTGGAGCTGCTGCGCGCGCTGGTCGATCGCACGGCGCAGGACGTGTTCGCCGAGCGCGGACGCAGTGTCGAATACCTCGTCGGGACCATGATCGAACTGCCCCGCGCCGCGCTCATGGCCGGCGAGATCGCGGAAGAAGCGCGGTTCTTCAGCTTCGGCACCAACGACCTGACGCAGACCACGCTCGGCGTCAGCCGCGACGATTCGGCACGGTTCCTCGGACCCTATGTCGACAAAGGCATCTTCGCGCGCGATCCATTCGTCAGCCTCGATGTGGAGGGTGTCGGCCAGCTGGTCGAGCTCGCGGCGGAAAGGGGCAGGGCGACGCGGGCAGACATCAAGCTCGGGATCTGCGGCGAGCATGGCGGCGACCCGGCCAGCATCGCGTTCTGCGAACAGGTGGGTCTCGATTACGTCAGCGCCTCGCCCTATCGCGTGCCGATCGCCCGCCTGGCGGCGGCGCAGGCGTCGCTAAAGGGCGGCTAGCCCCAGCCGGTCAGGACGATCAGCTCGAACGTCTCGGTGACCTTCCCGTCGCCATCAGCCCGGGCCATGAACGCCTCCCGCACCCGCTCCAGCGCAGCCTTGCCGAGGGGCGGCGGGGCGGAGGCGAGCACGTTGGCCAGCCCCTGGTCGCGCAGGTCCGCAATCAGCCGGTCGAGCGAGCCATAGCGGACCTTCAGGGGAAAGTGGTCGGCCACCTGTCGCTTGAACCCGGCGCGCTGCATCAGGGCCGCTGCGGCGCGGATGTCGATCATGGGATGCATCCGGGCAGCGGTCCTGTCCGGCTCGGCGGCAAGGAGGGCCTCGCGCAGTACCGGCAAACTCCCCGCACCCGTCATTCCGATGATCGCGAGACCACCGCGATTGAGCGCGTTGCGGATGTGGAGCAGGGCCCCGGGCACATCATTGACGGTGTCGAGCAATGCCATGCTCGCGACAAGGTCGTAGCGCGACGGGAGAATGGCCTCCTCGTCGATGCGGTCCGGGCCGGCCAATGAAAGGTCAGCAATGCGCTGGCTCAGCACGCGTGCCGTCAAGCCGGTCGGGTCGCCAATGAGCAAGCCGCTCTGTGCCTCGTGCCGGATGAACCCGAGCCGGTCAGCGATCTCTTCGCTCAGCGTGTCGAACAGGAAGTCACCCGCGCGACCTTCGGCCTGCCGCGCAAGCGCCCGCCGCCATCGTGCGTGACGGCGGGCGGCACAGAAGATGCGGGGAACGGGGGAGGGTTCCATTGCGCCAACAGTGCCCGTCTTGCCAGCCGGTTGCAAGCCGTCCAGCCTATGCCGCGTGTCGCTGTCTGCTTACCTGCGCGAGTCGCTGGCCCCGCTGGTCGATCTTGTCTTCCCGCCGCGCTGCCCCTTGTGCGGGGATGCGATCGGCGAGCAGACTGGCTTGTGCCTTTCCTGCTGGAGCCAACTGGTCATACCGGGGGCGCCGTGCTGTGCGGCTTGCCAAGTCCCGCTGAACACGGACGCAGTGGAAGGTGCGATTTCATGCCCGACATGTCTTGCCGATCCGCCGCAACATGCCGGGATCGCTGCGGGAACGCTCTACAACGAGCCGTCGCGCAAGCTCGTCCTGGCGCTGAAACACGGTGGCCGGATAGCGCTGGCCCCGTTCATGGCGGGGCTGATCGCCGCGCGCCTGCCACCTTTCGAAGGCGAGTGGGTGGTTGTTCCGGTGCCGCTCTACCGTTGGCGGATATGGCGCAGGGGCTACAACCAGGCGGCATTGCTGGCGTGTGAACTTGCCGCACGAACGCAGCAGCCCCTGATGGTCGATGCATTGCGGCGCACGAAACAGACCCCTTCGCTGGGCGGACTGGGCCGGAACGAGCGGAAGAAGGTGCTCGCTGGAGCAATCGCGATCAATCCGTCGGCAGCCAGGAACATTGCTGGCCGGAATGTCATTCTGGTCGATGATGTGCTGACCAGCGGTGCGACCAGCGATGCCTGCGTCAGGGTACTCCGGAAGGCAGGGGCGACTCAGGTCGTCATCGCCTGCTTCGCTCGTGTTATCGAACACGGTCCGCCGGCCAGCCAGCCTCAAACCAGTCCTGCCTGACAAACGAAACGCCCGGGGTCCAGGACCCCGGGCGCCCACGTGACGATATGTAATGGATCCACCTTGCGGCAACGGCAACCACCCCCAATAGGTCGCCGGGATCCGATCCCTCATCTGGTGTGGAGGCGCCAGGGATAAACCGGCTGCGCTCCCGAAGCCCCCTGAACCTGGCGCTCTGATGACGCCGCTGTCTGGCGGACGGCGATTGGGCCGTGAGGGGGGTTTCCCATTGGTTTCCCCTGGTGCAAAGAGGGTTCACGCGCGGGCAAGGATTTTCCCCCCTGCCTGTTGTCAAAGTGCAACAAAGGTTAGTTCGGCGACGGGCTCATCTGTATTAGCGAGACCAGCAATGGCAGACGCCAGCACCGACCGGGAACACGGCACTGTGTTCGCTCCGAAGTTCGATGATCGCGGGCTGCTTGCCGCCATGGTGGTCGATGCTGCCACCGGGGCACCACTGATGCTGGCGTGGATGAATGCCGAAGCCCTCGCATTGACCCGCTCCACCGGGGTTGCGCACTTCTGGTCGCGGTCGCGCAGCAGCCTGTGGATGAAGGGTGAGACCTCGGGCAATACCCTCAAGGTCGTCGAACTGCTGGTCGATTGTGATCAGGATACGATTGTGCTTCGATGCGATCCCGCAGGCCCCGCTTGCCATACCGGCGCGCAGAGCTGCTTCTACCGCAGGCTGGACGGAGACTCGCTCGTTCCCGCGACTACTTGACGTTTACGTAAAGGACAGCTACAGGACGAGGCATGAGCACAGCACTTCATGCCGGGGACCAGCACAACGGGGCGCACCTTGACCGCCCCGACAAGCTGTCACGCGACCAGTTCACGATCTCCGATCTGACCGAAGAATTCGACTGCACAGCGCGGGCGCTGCGCTTTTACGAGGACGAAGGGCTGATTGCGCCGCAGCGAATCGGATTGTCGCGGGTCTATTCGAAGCGTGACCGTGCCCGTCTTGCCTGGATCATGCGGGCCAAGAACGTCGGCTTCAGCCTCTCCGAAATCCGCGAGATGATCGATCTCTACGATCTCGGCGACGGTCGGGTGGAGCAGCGTCGGGTCACTGTCGAGAAGTGCCGGATTCATATCGCCAAACTCAAGAAGCAGCGCGCCGATATCGATTCCTCGATCAAGGAACTGACCGAGTTCGTGAAGCTGATCGAGAACCTCGAACTCGACCGCTCCTGACCACCCCCGATTAGCCAGACAAGGATTCCCCCATGCCCAGCTATACCGCCCCGACCCGCGACACCCGTTTTATCGTCAACGAAGTGCTCGACCTTGCCAGCTACGGCGACCTGCCCGGCTTCGAGAGCGCCACGCCCGACATGATCGAGACGGTGATCAACGAAGCGGGCCGGTTCTGCTCCGAAGTGCTCGCGCCCCTGAACCAGTCAGGCGACCTCGAAGGTTGCACGCGCCACCCCGATGGCAGCGTCACGACGCCCAAGGGCTTCAAGGAAGCCTACAACCAGTATCGCGAGAGCGGCTGGGGCACGATTTCGCAGCCGGAAGAATTTGGCGGGCAAGGGATGCCGCATGTCCTTGGCATGGTGGTGGAGGAATTCACCGGCACCGCAAACCAGGCCTTTGCCATGTATCCCGGCCTCACTGCCGGCGCGACATCAGCCTTGCGGGTGAAGGGTTCGCCGGAACTCCAGGCGAAGTATCTCCCCAAGATGATCTCGGGCGAATGGTCGGGCACAATGAACCTGACCGAGCCGCACTGCGGCACCGACCTCGGCATGATCCGCACCAAGGCGGAACCGAACGGTGATGGCAGCTATGCGATTACCGGGACCAAGATCTTCATCTCGGCCGGCGAACATGACCTGACCGAGAACATCATCCATCTCGTCCTTGCCAAGACCCCCGGAGCACCGGACAGCACCAAGGGCATCTCGCTCTTCGTGGTCCCCAAGTTCCTCGTCAACGAAGACGGTTCGATCGGCGAGCGCAACGGTGTGTCGTGCGGTTCGATCGAGCACAAGATGGGCATCCATGGCAATGCGACCTGCGTGCTCAACTATGACGGCGCGACCGGATGGATGGTCGGCGAGGAAAACAAGGGCCTCGCGGCGATGTTCATCATGATGAACGCCGCGCGGCTCGGGGTCGGCATCCAGGGCTATTCGCAGGCTGAAGTGGCCTACCAGAACGCCGTTGCCTATGCCCTCGACAGGCGGCAGGGCAGGGCTCTTACCGGGCCGGCCGATCCTGACGCCAAGGCCGATCCGATCATCGTGCATCCGGACGTGCGCCGCATGCTGATGGACGCCAAGGCCTTCACCGAAGGCATGCGCGCGCTGTGCCTGTGGGGTGCCCTGCTGGTAGACCTCAGCCACAAGGCGCTGACCGAGCAGGAGCGCGCCGATGCCGACGCGCTGATCGGCCTGATGACCCCGGTGATCAAAGGCTATGGCACCGACAAGGGCTATGAAGTCGCCACCAACATGCAGCAGGTCTTCGGCGGGCACGGCTATGTCGAGGAATGGGGCATGAGCCAGTTCGTGCGCGATGCCCGCATCGCCATGATCTACGAAGGCACCAACGGCGTTCAGGCAATGGACCTGTGCGGCCGCAAGCTCGGTCAGGGCGGCGGTGCGGCTGTGCAGGCGTTCTTCAAGATGGTGGGCGATGAAATCGTCGCCGCCAAGGGTGACGCGGTGCTCGGCCCGCTCGCGGAAAAGCTCGAAAAGGCACTCGGCGAGCAGCAGGCGGCGACCATGTGGTTCATGCAGAACGCGATGACCAATCCGAACCACCTCGGGGCGGGCGCGCACCACTACATGCACATCATGGGCATCGTCACCCTCGGCCTGATGTGGCTGCGCATGGCCAAGGTCGCTCAGGCCAGGCTCGCCGCTGGTGCGGAAGATCCGGCTTTCTACGAAGCGAAGATTACCACCGCGCGCTATTACATGGATCGCTTCATCCCCGACGCCGGCGCACTGCGCCGCAAGCTCGAAGCTGGAGCGGACAGCATGATGGCTCTGGGCGCAGAGGCGTTTGCCACGGCGGCCTGACACAGTCAGCGACAATCCGGCACATAGCGAGGCTGGATCAAGGGCGTTCCCGGATTAGACCCGTGGACGCCTTTTGTCGTTGAGGGAGCATGGAGAGTGTTCACACGGACTGTCGCATGGGGAAGCCTGGCCATTCTTGGCGCAAGTGCTCCCCATGCCGGGACACCCCTTAAGATTGAACCCGCCGATATGTCGCAAAGACTGCTTGATGCGTTGCGCGAAGTGAGCGGAGTTCCGGGCTTTTCCGCCGCTGTCTGGCGCGACGGACAGGTTGTGTGGAGTGGGACCAGCGGAATGCGCAATGTCGAGCAGGGGTTGCCCGTCACGACCGAAACCCGTTTCCGCCTGGCTTCGGTGTCCAAACTCATCACTGCAACAGCAGCGGCAAGGCTGGCGGAGCAAGGCAGGCTCGACCTCGATGCTCCGGTCACATCCGTCCTGCCATGGTTGGACAACGACTGGCCGACGATGACTGCCCGTCAGCTGGCATCGCACACTTCCGGGTTACCGCATTATCAGGCGGTGGACGAGTCTCGTGGCAACACCCGATACCCGGACGGTCGGGCTGCGGTTGGACTGTTTGCAGACCGGGAATTGCTATCCACACCGGCGGCTCGATACGGCTACTCATCGTGGGGCTATACGTTGCTCGGCGCAATGATCGAGGAGGTATCCGGGAGGGACTTCGCAGCGTTTGTAGCCGAAGAGATTTCGCCGCATCTGGATATCGGCCTTGATGCCACCGGAAGCGGCGATCCGGACGTAACGCAGGCCTATGTCTTCCACGACCGGGTCGCGCAGCCCGCCCCATCGCACGATTACAGCTATACCTGGGGCGGAGGCGGAATGATGGCGAGCGCGCCGGATCTGGTGCGCTTCGGCGGGGCGATGCTCGAAAACCGGATCGTGACCCAAGCCAGCTTCGACAGCATGACCACGCCGGTGCTGCTGGCTTCGGGAGAGGCTGCTGGTGAGCAAGGTTACCAAGTAGGATTTGGCTGGCGCATTGCCAACGATCTGGACGGGCTTCCGATGGCCTTCCACAACGGCGCTGCCATTGGGGCTCGTCCTTCTCTGGTGTTGTGGCGTGATGAAGGCACGGCAATTGCGCTGCTTTCCAATGCCGTATGGACCTCGTCAATCGACCTTACTGCGCAGATGCTGGCGGCACCGTTCAGGGACAAGCCACAAGGGCTCATACCGACTGCCTGTCCTGCAACCACCGAACGGTTCGATGGGACTCTGTTAGACCAGAAGGTGTCAGGCGTTGCCCGGTTTGCGATTGTGGATGGCATTTGTCAGGGCACCCTCGAGCTTGCGGGAAACCTGCAGGCGTACTTCGATCGCGGCCCCCAACCGGCGGCTTTTCAGCTTCGGGTGATCAGCCTCGACACCGATGGCGGGCTCTCGCGGGCAGGGCTGGTGACGCCATTCGGGATCTATGACTTGCGGGCCACGGGGGCAGGAGAATTTCGCAGCCAGTTCTCCACAACGCGTGTCCTTGAGCTTCGCCTGTCGGGGTCAAGTGGAAGGAGCTGAGCTCAATACCTCGTCAAACATGGCGTGCATCGCCGCCCAACTCTGGCGGTCGGCGCTCTTGTCGTAGTCGACCGCGGCATTGCCCGGCGGTGGACTGGGGTTGGCGAAGCCATGTTTCACGCCGCTGTAGGCGTGGAAATGCCAGTTCGCGCCCGCACGGTCCATTTCGTCCCAGAACGCCAAAACCTGCGAGCGCGGCACGAGCGGGTCGGCATCGCCATGGCAGACCAGCATCCGTGCCTTCACCGCGCCGGGCTCTGCGGGAGCCTTGGTGTCGAGCAGTCCATGGAAGCTGACCACCGCCGCGAGATCGGCCCCGTCGCGTGCCAGTTCGAGCACCGCTTGCCCGCCCATGCAGAAGCCGATGGCCATCGCGGGCAGGCTCGGCTTGAGAAGTCGCATAGTGTCGAGACCCGCGTAAAGGCGTTGCCGATATCTTTGCGGATCGGCACGTAGCTGCTCTGCCCATTCCATCGCCTGATCGAAACCGGAAGGCATCGCGCCGTAGAAGTCGCAGACCAGGACCAGATACCCTGCTTCAGCCAGTGCAATCGCCTTGGCTTCGACTGCCGGTGTGACGTTCATGATGGTGGGAAACACCGCCACGGCTGCGCGTGCTGGTCCGTTCGGGCGAGCAACCTGCCCGGACAGCGCCAGCGCGCCGTCATGGTATGTGCAGGGTTCGAGGCGGATCATGCCAGCACGAGTTCGCGCATGGCGGCCAGGGCGCGGTCGGTTTCGTCGTGATCGACCACTTCCCTGTCTTCGCCAAAACCCCAGTCATCGTTCTGGCCGAGATACTGGACGACCACACCATCGCGGCGCGAGACAGCGTTTACCCCCTTGTAGTGGATCGCGTAGCGCGCCTCAGGCTGCGGCATGAGCCAGCCAATCTGGCCACGGACGGGCACGATGCTTTCGTCACCCCAGATCGCCCGCGCGCCGTAGCCCATGCAGTTGACGACCAGCGGCTCAGGCAGGGCAAGAACCTCGGCGCGCGACGGGAAGGCCGTACGCAGCATCTTGCCTCCCCTGAGCAGGAACAGCTGGCTCAAGCGGTCGGCATAGGAAGCGACATTGAAGACCAGAACAGGGCCAAACCGCCCTTCGCGCCCAAGGAAGGGGCTCTGGTCCGCCTCAAGATCCTGCCATGGCGGATTGAGACCACGCAGCCGTCGGTCGAGATGCAGGAAATCGCGCGAGGCGGCAGGGTAGGGGCCATCGCCTCCGCCAAGGTTGTACTGCGTGACATATTCCACCGGGTCGCCTGCAAGCCCGATCATGCCCTGGTGCACAGGGTGAGCCGAGCGGGACCAGCGTTCCCACCGGTCGACGAAATCGGGCGCCACGGCATCGCCCAGGGCAATCCTGCTGCTGGGTGACCAAACCCCTGTCGCGCGGGCGGAGCGGGTTTCGGCGGGAAACTCCTCGGCGTAAATCGTCACCTGTGCGCCAGTCTCGACCAATCGAAGTGCCGTCGTCATGCCAATGACGCCCGCACCGACCACCGCGAAACGGTCATGCCCTGAAGAGCGGGCAAGGGCTGTGGCTTCAGCCGCGCAGCCCCAGCTTAGCGACCAGCCAGACCCGCCGTGGCCGTAGTTGTGGATCACCGTCTTCTCACCGAAGCGCTCGATCTCCAGCCGTGGTCCAGCGGGCCGGAATGGCCGCAGGCACACAGTCGTCCGCATCAGGTGTTCGCGATCGAAATGCAGCGGAGCAAGCCGGGGTGAGCGCAAGGCTGCGAGAGGCGCTCCCCCACGCGCGGCACACCCGGCCAGCAGGGTCGCCCCGCTGCCGGCGAGGAAGCTGCGACGACCGACAGCCTCCATCCGCAGGTTCACTCGGCGGGCAGGAAGTCGGGGACCGAAAGGTAGCGCTCACCTGTGTCGTAATTGAACCCGAGCACGCGCGAGCCTGCCGGTAACTCGGGCAGTTTCGCCGCAATCGCAGCAAGTGTCGCACCGCTCGAGATGCCGACCAGCATGCCTTCCTCGCGCGCCGCACGTCTGGCCATGTCCTTCGCGGCTTCGGCATCGACCTTGATTGCGCCATCGATGGCCTGGGTGTGCAAGTTGCCGGGAATGAATCCTGCACCAATGCCCTGAATCGGGTGCGGACCGGGCTGGCCACCGCTGATGACCGGGGAGAGCTCCGGCTCGACCGCCCAGGCTTTCATCGTCGGCCAGTGGCGCTTCAGCTCTTCTGCGCACCCGGTCAGGTGGCCGCCAGTGCCGACGCCCGTAATCAGCGCATCAACCGGACTGTCGGCGAAGTCCGCGAGGATTTCCTTGGCGGTGGTCGCAACGTGGACCTTGTAGTTGGCTTCGTTGTCGAACTGGCTCGGCATCCATGCACCGGGCGTGCTGCTAACGAGTTCGGTTGCCCGCTCGATTGCGCCTTTCATGCCCTTCTCGCGCGGGGTGAGGTCGAAGCTGGCACCGTAGGCGAGCATCAGGCGGCGCCGTTCCAGGCTCATGCTTTCCGGCATGACCAGAACGAGCTTGTAGCCCTTTACCGCTGCAACCATCGCGAGGCCGATGCCGGTATTGCCGCTGGTCGGCTCGATGATGGTGCCGCCCGGCTTCAACGCACCGCTGCGCTCGGCGTCCTCGATCATCGCGAGGCCGATCCGGTCCTTGATCGAACCACCCGGATTGGCGCGCTCGTTCTTCACCCACACCTCATGGTCCGGGAACAGGCGCGACAATCGGATGTGCGGGGTATTGCCGATGGTGGCGAGGATACTGTCGGCCTTCATGGCTAGCTCCAGTTTTTGTCAGGGTTGTCGTCTTCTAGCAGGTCTTCGGGCGGGTCAAAGGTCCGCGTGGTCCGCAGGACGGGAAAAAGCCACGCCCAGACGATCACTGTCACCAGCGCGCCGCCCCCTCCGATCACCACTGCTGCAACCGGGCCGACGACGAAAGCGAGGCTTCCAGAAAAGAAGTCTCCGAATTCGTTCGACGCGCTGATTGTCAGGTGGCTGACCGACGAAACCCGCCCGCGCTTTTCGTCGGGCGTATGCAACTGAACCAGCGACTGGCGGATATAGACGCTGAACATGTCTGCCGCACCGACTACGAACAGCGCGGCGAGGCTCAGCGGCATCGAGGTCGACAGTCCGAACGTGATCGTCGCCAGCGCAAACACCGCTACCGCCCACAGCATCCTGGGGCCGACATTCGTCGTGAGCGGACGGAAACTGAACCACAAGGCGGTAAGCGCCGCGCCTATGGCGGGCGCCATGGCCAGCTGGCTCAGCCCCGTGGCACCAACCTGGAGGATGTCTCGAGCATAGACCGGGAACAGTGCGGTTGCTCCGGCGAGAAAGACTGCGAACAGATCCAGTGTAATCGTACTCAGGACCATCTTGTTGCGCACGACATAGCGCAGCCCGTCGATGATCTGGCCTATCGGGTGCTGCGTCCCCGAGATCGTGGTTTTCGGAACCCATCCGATCGTGAACGCGGCCAGCAGGCTGACTGCAAACAAGGCAACCGCGACGGCATAGGGCAGGGACGGTACAATGGCGTAGAAATATCCGCCAATCCCGGGGCCGACGATCATGCCGGTCTGCCAGGCGATCGACGACAGCGCGATGGCCTGGGGCAGCAGTGCTTTCGGGACAAGGTTGGGCGAGAGCGCCGACATTGCCGGCCCGACAAACCCGCGCGCTATCCCGATCAGGATGGCGACGGTGTAGAGCACGGGGAGTGTCATGGCATCTGACCATGTGAACCACAGCAGCACAGCCGCGCCGACCAGCTGCAGGGCAATCATCGCCCGGGCGATGGCGCGCCGGTCATATCGATCTGCGGCAAGCCCCGCGAACGGGCTGATCACAAACAATGGCAGAAACTGGAGCAGGCCGATCAGCGCAAGCTGTCCAGACGCTGCGGCGACCCCCATGCCGCTGTCCCGTGCAATATTGTATGTCTGCCAGCCAATGATCAGCAGCATCGCATACTGGGCCAGCGTCATGCATAGCCGAGAAACCAGATAGGCGCGGAAATTTGGCACGCGCAGCGGGTGGTTCGGCTCGATCACAAGCCGCCCATGGCAGGTACAATACGGGTTGGAAAGGTGCCGGTTCTTTACCCGGCGAAACGCACGCTAGCGTGGACGACGCAGGCGGGGGTTGGGCTGCAACTCGTCGATCACCAGCATGAAATCGTCCAGCCGGATGATCCGTTCGAACTGGAAGCCTGCACGCTCGTCGCGCGCCCAGATGACATAGGCTTCGATCCGGCCGACAACCGGCAGCCGGATGATAACCCGGTCACCACGAGACAGGTCATTGGCGTCATCGACCATGAATCCATGGGCGGAGAGGTTGCAGATATGCAGCTTGATGTCACCCCGACTCGGGTGCTCCCCGATTACCGGGAAATCGACCGGGTGCCGCGCGGCACGGCGCAGGTCGGTCACGCTCAGGCTTGCTCCTACTGACACAGGCCTACGCCCTCCTATCAGGTCACTTCGAAGGTCCCTAATGCCGCAGAATGGCTTCCAATTGGTAAAGGGACCCGGTCCCGAAACAGGACAATGTCGGGTTCATGCGGTGAGGATGGCGTGCTTTTTCTTGCCAAGACTCAGCCTGATTTCAGAGCCTTCCGGCAAAGTGACCAGCAATGCGGCATCGGTTACCAGGTCGCCATCGAGCCTGACCGAATTCTCGGCAATCTTGCGTTTTGCCTCGCCATTGGAAGCGGTGAACCCCAGTTCGGTCAGAATCGCGCCGATCCGCATTCCTTCGCTGCCGAGCGACAGGGTTGGAAGATCTTCGCCAAGGCCACCGCCGGCAAAGGTTTCTCGCGCTGTCGATTCAGCCGATTCCGCTACGGCACGCCCTCGAACCAGTGCGGTTACTTCATTGGCCAGCACGATCTTGGCCGCGTTGATCTCGGCCCCTTCGAGTGCTTCGAGGCGGGCAATCTCGGGCAAGGGGAGATCGGTGAACAGGCGCAGGAAGCGGCCCACGTCCCGATCATCGCAATTGCGCCAGTACTGCCAGAAATCGTAGCCCGGAAGCTGGGCTTCGTTGAGCCACACCGCGCCTGCGGCAGTCTTGCCCATCTTGGCGCCGTCGGCCGTGGTCAGCAGCGGCGTGGTCAGGCCAAACAGCTCAGTGCCGTCCATCCGGCGGCCAAGTTCGACGCCGTTGACGATATTGCCCCATTGGTCGCTGCCACCCATCTGAAGGCGGGCTTCCATGGTCTGCGACAAATGCCGGAAGTCGTACCCCTGCAGGATCATGTAGTTGAATTCGAGGAACGTCATCGGTTGTTCGCGCTCGAGCCGCAGGCGGACCGAGTCGAAGCTCAGCATCCGGTTGACTGTGAAGTGCGTGCCGACCTTTTGCAGCATTTCGATGTAGCCGAGCTGGCCGAGCCAGTCA
>JAHDXX010000070.1:5837-13800 GCA_023384025.1 Sphingomonadaceae bacterium | reverse complement strand
GCTCCCGCGGGGGTGATGACATTGATCCCGTCCCGCTTCTGCTTGACCACCCATGCGGCGATGAAGGCCGGCAGGACAATCGTCGCCAGCACGATCAGCGGGCCATAGGTGGCGGTGAACAGGGTAACGTCAGGCCGGTTTTCCGGGGTTTCCGTCATCGAGCGGACCATGAAGACCACCACGGTTCCGATCGCCCAGGCCCACAGCAGACCGACCCCGAGCAGCGCCTTGCCGCGCACTTTGCCGGTCACTTCGCCGGGCTGGTAAAGCTCGACCAGCTCGTCGCGGTTGACCGCCGCATTGGCGGCACGGTCTCCGGAGACCCGCGCATCAGGGGCGAACAACCCGGCAAAGCCGATGGCCAGCATCAACCCGCCGAACATCACATACATGAACGGCCAGCCGTATCGCTCGGCCATGATCAGCCCGATCGCTCCGCCGACGAGCGAGGCAAGGCGGAAGCCCATCTGGGTGATCGTCGAGAGGATGTCGATCGTCGCCACCTCGTCCGCCACGTCGATACGCCAGGCATTGATCGCAATATCCTGCGTCGCGCTGGCAAAGGCGCCGATGGCCGCAAGCAGGCTGAACCACGCCAGCGCGTTCTTCGGATCAAGCGCGCTCATCACCGCCAGCGCAAAGCCGATCACCAGCTGCATCGGCGCGATCCACTGCTTGCGCTTGCCCAGCCGGCGCAGGCCGGGAATGTCGATCTTGTCGAGCAGCGGCGACCACAGGAACTGGAAGGCATAGGCCAAGCCGACCAGCGAGAAGACACCCATCGTCTCGAGATCAACTTCGGCTTCGCTCAGCCAGGCATAGAGCGTGCCGAGGAACAGCGCGGGGGGCAGCCCCTGCGCAAAGCCGAACAGCAGCATGTAGGCCGTCTTGCGATTGCGCAGCGAGCGCAGCAGCGTGCCCCAGCCCGGCTTTGCCTTTGCTTCAGTGTCCCCGGCCATGCCCTAGCGTCCTTCCCGTTGGCGCAAATTTCTGCGACATTAGCCGCCGAGGAGAGGATTGGGGAAGAGAGCATGAACCAGGTTGAAACCGCTGTCCCCGGTTTGCGCCCCACTGCCGGGCAACTGGCGCTGGCTGAGGCGCTTGCCCGGGGTGAAAGTCGCGCCGAGGGTGCCATCTCGCGCGTTCCGGCAAGCGTCTATACCGACCCGGACCACTTCGCGCGCGAAAAGGCCGCCCTGTTCGACCGGATGCCGCAAGTGATCGCGCCCTCGGCCCTGCTTCCCGATCCTGGCATGCTGGTACCGCATGATGCCACCGGCCGCCCGCTGCTGCTGACCCGCGACGGCGACGGGCAGGTCCACGTTTTCCTCAATGTCTGCCGCCATCGCGGTACCCGGCTGGTCGAAGGCAGCGAAGTGCAATGCGCCAGGCGCATGATCTGCCCGTACCACGCCTGGACCTACAGCACCGACGGGCGCCTGCTTGCCCTCCCCCGCCCGGAGACCTTCCCCGGAATGGACAAGGGCGACTTCGGGCTGGTCGAGCTGCCCAGTTGCGAGGCCGGCGGGATGATCTGGTTCGCCCCGGTGGAAGGTGCCGATTTCACCCATGCCCGCGAACTCGGGGCCGATTTCGATGCGTTCGGCACCCGCAACCTCACGCTGTTCCGGCGCAAGACGCACACTGTGCGCGGCAACTGGAAGCTGATCATGGATGCGTTCCTTGAAAGCTACCACGTCACCCGGCTGCACGCGAAAACCATCGGCCCGTTCTTCAAGGACGGGATCACCAGCGGCGACATGGTCGGCCCGCACCAGCGCAGCGCGGTCGGCCGGGCGGAGGAAATGGCGGGTGTCGACCTGACCGACATGGCAAGGCTGCGCCGCCTGGTAACCTTCGCCTACCAGCTGCTGCCCGCGACGATAGTCATCCCCAGCCCCGATTACCTCAACCTCATGGTGCTGATGCCGCAGGCGCACGACCTGACGCTGGTCGAGGACTTCATGCTGATCCCGGAAGAACCGAAAACCGACAAGGCGCGCGACCACTGGGAGCGCAGCTGGGCCCTGCTCGACGGCGGGGTGTTCGCCAGCGAGGACTTCCGCGCGGCGGAACTGGGGCAGCAGGGCCTGTCCAGCGGCGCGGTGAGCGAGGTCACGCTTGGTACGCTCGAAGGCGGCATCCGCCGTTTCCACGAGACGGTCGAGCAGGCGTTGCGCGCGGCCCCGTGAGCGCCTAGGGCGCGGCCATGCCCAAGTACGACCCGCTCGCTGGCGACCGCCCCGAAGGGGAACGCATCGCCAAGCTCCTCGCACGCGCAGGCGTAGCCAGCCGCCGCGAGGTCGAGCGGATGATCGCCGACGGCCGCGTCGCGCTCGACGGCAAGGTGCTGGAAACACCAGCCACGATCCTGCCCGACCTGCGCGGGGTGACCGTCGACGGCAAACCGGTCGGCAAGGCCGACCAGACCCGCCTGTTCGCGTTCCACAAGCCTAGTGGCCTGATCACCGCCGAGCGCGACCCGAAGGGCCGCCCGACGATCTATACCGCGCTGCGCAATGCCCTGCCCAAGGATACGGGGCGCGTGATGCCGATCGGCCGCCTCGACTTCAACACCGAAGGCCTGCTGCTGCTGACCAACGACGGCGAACTGAAGCGCCAGATGGAACTGCCCGCCACCGGCGTCCCGCGCACCTACCGCGCCCGCGCGTTCGGCGACGTGACGCAGGAGCAGCTCGAAAGCCTGATGGAAGGGATCGAGATCGACGGCGTGCGCTATGGCCGGATCGATGCCAACCTGGAGCGGCGGACGGGCCGCAACCAGTGGATCGAGATGACCATCACCGAAGGCAAGAACCGCGAGGTCCGCCGGGTGCTGGAGCACTTCGGGCTGGAAGTCAGCCGCCTGATGCGCACCGCATATGGCCCCTTCATGCTGGGCGATCTGCCACGCGGGCAGGCGGTCGAGATCCGCAAGGGAGACCTTGACCGGTTCCGCGCCTTGCTCAAGCGAACTCTCCCCTCCCCTTCAGGGGAGGGGCCGGGGGTGGGGACAGTCAGAAGGCACCGCACAACATCCTCCACCCCAACTCCTCCCCTGAAGGGGAGGGGCTAGAGCGTGAGGATCGTCGCAGGCGAATGGCGCGGGCGCAAGCTGGTTGCGCCCAAGGGCGAGGCGACCCGCCCGACGGCAGACCGCACCCGCGAAACGCTGTTCAACATGCTCGCCAGCCGACTGGGATCGTTCGAGGACCTGCGCGTAGTCGACCTCTTCGCCGGGTCCGGCGCTCTGGGCCTCGAAGCGCTCAGCCGTGGCGCGGCGCATTGCCAGTTTGTCGAACAGGATGCCGAGGCACTGAAGGCAATCCGCGCCAATATCGCCACATTGGGCGCGCGAGACATTACCGATGTTCGCGCCGGATCAGTCATGGCGCTGGCCAGCGTCCAGCAGCCGCTTGACCTGATCCTACTCGATCCGCCCTATGGCACCGGCGCGGGCGCGGTTGCGCTGGACCGGTTGCTGCGCCTTGGCTGGATCGGATCAGGCACCTGGATGGCGCTGGAAACCGGCGCGGACGAGGTGGTCGCGGTCAAGGGACTCGCCATCGAAGCCGAACGCAAGGTCGGCAAGGCGAAGCTCTGGCTGCTGCGCGTCGGTTGAACTCCAGCCCCTGTCTGCCTGATCGCGGGGAAGCCCACCCTTCCCCGCAACCCGCAGGCTTCGCTGCAGCGGTCTAGTTTTCCCGACTGATCGGTCGGCCCGGCCACTTGGACGCGGCATGATTGCCGAACTTCAGGCCGGCTTCGCGCGGATTGATGCAGCCATCCGAATTGTCGGAGGTGCAGACCATATAGTCCTTCCCGTCGATGCGGACCTTGGTCGGCTTGCCTTTCGCATCGCGCTCGATGACTTCGGCCTTCATGCCGTGATTGTCGGCCAGTGCCGGAACCGCGACCATCCCCGCAGCCATTGCGGCTGCAAATACAAGCTTCTTCATGGCTTTTCCCCTTCCCCACTATCGGGACATTCAGAATAATCCGCAGGCTATACTTGGCAAGCGGGAAAGTCGTGGTGCCGGCAGCCTTGCACCCCTGGCCAATGTTCCCTAGCTGTTCACGCCTGTCATGACCGAGATCGTACATTCTCCCGCCCAGGTCCCCGCCTACGCCGCGCGACTGAACGCGCCGCAACAGCAAGCCGTGCTGACCACTGAAGGCCCGGTGCTGATGCTCGCGGGCGCGGGCACTGGCAAGACCGCCGCGCTGACCGCCCGGCTGGCGCATCTGGTCGCCATGCGGCTTGCCTGGCCGAGCGAGATCCTGTGCGTCACCTTCACCAACAAGGCCGCGCGCGAGATGCGCCACCGGGTCGGGCAGCATATCGGCGACGCGGTGGAAGGGATGCCGTGGCTGGGCACATTCCACTCGATCGGGGCGAAGATGCTGCGCCGCCATGCCGAACTGGTCGGGCTCGAATCGAATTACACCATCATCGACACCGACGACCAGCTGCGGCTGCTCAAGGCACTGATCCAGCAGAACGACCTCGACGAGAAGCGCTGGCCCGCCCGCCAGCTCGCCGGGCTGATCGACCGGTGGAAGAACCGCGGGCTCAACCCTGGTGATCTCGATGCGGTGGAGAACGAGGCCTACGCCAACGGGCGCGGGCAGCAGTTCTACCAGCTCTACCAGGACCGGCTGAAAGCGCTGAACGCGTGCGATTTCGGAGACCTGCTGCTGCACATGCTCAACATTTTCCGCACCCACCGCGAGGTGCTGGAACTGTACCAGAAGCGCTTCAAGTACATCCTGGTCGACGAGTATCAGGACACCAACCAGGTCCAGTACCTGTGGCTGCGGCTGCTGGCGCAGGACCGGAAGAACATCTGCGTCGTCGGCGACGACGACCAGTCGATCTATTCATGGCGCGGCGCAGAAGTCGCCAATATCCTGCGGTTCGAAAAGGACTTCCCCGGTGCGGCGGTGATCAAGCTGGAGCAGAACTACCGCTCCACTCCGCACATCCTCGCCGCCGCCAGCGGGCTGATCCGCGCCAACAGCCAGCGCCACGACAAGACACTGTGGACCGAGGCCAACGGCGGCGACAAGGTCCGCGTGATCGGAATCTGGGACGGGCCGGAGGAAGCCCGCCGGGTCGGCGAGGAGATCGAGCGGCTCGAACGCGAAGGCGCCCCGCTTGACCAGGTCGCGATCCTCGTGCGCGCGCAGTACCAGACCCGCGAGTTCGAGGACCGGTTCATTCAGATCGGCCTCAACTACAAGATCGTCGGCGGCTTCCGGTTCTACGAGCGGGCCGAAATCCGCGATGCCCTGGCGTATCTGCGCGTGATCGCGCAGCCGCAGGACGACCTCGCGTTCGAGCGGATCCACAACCAGCCGAAGCGTGGGCTCGGCGCCAAGACGTTGGAGAAGATGCACCAGCACGCCCGGCGCACCGGCCTGCCGCTGGCTGCCGCCTCGCTCCAGCTGGCCGACAGCGATGAACTGCCGCCGCGCGCCGCTGCGACGATTGCCGGGCTGCTCGGCCAGTTCCTCCACTGGCGCGAGCTGGCGGAGCAGACCACGCCGGCCGAACTGCTGCGGCAGGTGCTCGACGAGAGCGGCTATCTCGCCATGCTCGAGGCGGAGAAGACTGCCGAGGCCAAGGGCCGGATCGAGAACCTCGCCGAACTCGCCCGGGCGATGGAAGACTACGATACGCTGGGCGATTTCCTCGAGCATGTCGCGCTGGTGATGGACAACGACGCCGACGACGATGTCGAGAAAGTCACGATCATGACCATGCACGCGGCCAAGGGGCTGGAATTCGACAACGTGTTCCTGCCCGGCTGGGAGGAAGGCGTGTTCCCGAGCCAGCGCGCGCTCGACGAAGGCGGACTCGCTTCACTGGAAGAGGAACGCCGCCTCGCCTACGTCGCGCTAACCCGCGCACGGCGGCGCTGCACCGTGCTCCACGCGGCCAACCGACGCATCTATGGCCAGTGGACCAGCTCGATCCCGAGCCGGTTTGTCGAGGAACTGCCGCCCGAGCATATCGAGCAGGAAACCACCCTCACCGGCGGCCGCAGCCTGTGGCAGGCCAACTGGAGCGAGAACGAAGATCCGTTCGCGCACGTCTCCACCGCCCGGCCCGAACGCAGCGGCGCGCGCGGCCCCGGCTGGCAACGCGCCCTCGCCACCGGCTACGAAACCCGCGCCGCCCGCGTGCAGGAAAGCACCCGCAGCGCCGCCAGCTTCGCGGCCAAGGCGCGGACGGACATCGCCATCGGCGCGCGCGTGTTCCACGACAAGTTCGGCTACGGCACGGTCACCGACCAGGAAGGCAACAAGCTGGAGATCGAATTCGAGCAGGCGGGGACCAAACGCGTGATCGACAGCTTTGTGACGGTGGCGAACTAACGATTGCTCTCCGTCACCCCGGATCAAGTTCGGGGTGACCGCAGGTTAGAGGTGCAGCGGGCGTTGAGCCCCTACCCTCCGAATCCCACATCCAGGAAGCCCGGCTTCGGCCCGTTCCACTCGCCGGCAGGGACCGGTGCGTCATCCTCGTCGCGGTAGCGGCGGGGACGGTCGGCCCGGTCCTCACGCTCGGAGCGAGCTTCGCGAGCCGGACGCTCGGCGCGCGGTTTGCGCTCCTCGCGATCGCGGCGCGGCGCGCGTTCCTCGCGCGGCTCTACGGAGCGTTCTTCCGGGCGTTCCCGGCGGGCGCGGCGGGGCTTTTCCTCGACCGCCGCCTCCGGCTCAGCCTCGGGTTCGGGGGTCAGCTCGACCCGCACGTCCTTCTTTCCGAACACGGGTATTTCCGCTCCGGTAAGCTTCTCGACGTTGGCAATCGCCTCGGCATCTTCCTCGGACACGAAGGTAAACGCGCGACCCTTGGCCCCGGCCCGGCCGGTGCGACCGATGCGGTGGACGTAGTCGTCCGGGTGCCATGGCGTGTCGAAATTGAACACGTGGCTGACGCCCTTGATGTCCAGCCCGCGCGCGGCGACGTCAGAAGCGACGAGGATGGTCACTTCGCCCGCCTTGAACCGCGCCAGCTCCTTCAGGCGGCTGGACTGGTCCATGTCGCCGTGGATCTCGCTGCTGGCAAAGCCGTGGCTCTGCAGGCTCTTGTTGATTTCGCGCACGGTGGTCTTGCGGTTGGCGAAAATGATCGCGGTTTCGACCAGATCGTTGCGCAGCAGCCAGCGCAGCGTCTCGCGCTTGGCGCGGGCTTTCACCGGCACCTTGAACGCGGTGATGTCGGCATTGGTGCTGGCCGCGCGGCTGACCTCGATCCGCTTGGGATTGCTGAGGAACTTCTTCGCCAGCTTCTCGATCGGCGGCGGCATGGTGGCCGAGAACAGCATGGTCTGCCGCGTTTCGGGCAGCATTGAACAGATGAACTCGATATCGGGGATGAACCCCATGTCGAGCATCCGGTCAGCCTCGTCGATCACCAGCAGTTCACACCCCGTGAGCAGGATCTTGCCCCGCTCGAACAGGTCCATCAGGCGACCCGGGGTGGCGATCAGCACGTCGACCCCGTCGCTCAAGGCCTTGACCTGGTCGCCCATCTGCACTCCGCCGATGAGCAGGGCCATCTTGAGATCGTGGTTCTTGCCGTACTTCTCGAAGTTTTCCGCCACCTGCGCGGCGAGTTCGCGGGTCGGCTCGAGGATAAGGCTGCGCGGCATCAGCGCCCGGCGGCGGCCATTGGCGAGAATGTCGATCATCGGCAGCACGAAGCTGGCGGTCTTGCCGGTGCCGGTCTGGGCGATGCCGATGATGTCCTTCATCATCAGTACAGGCGGAATCGCTTCGGCCTGGATAGCGGTCGGCTCGCTATAGCCGGCGTCAGTGACGGCCTTGAGCAATTCTTCGGAGAGGCCGAGGTCGGCGAAAGTCATATCGGGCAAGATGTTCCTGTAGGATGCGGCTCGGTTGGAGCCTTGCCAACTGCGAGCATTTCGCAGTTGCACAATTCGAGCTGCGCCAT
>JAHDXX010000070.1:0-5827 GCA_023384025.1 Sphingomonadaceae bacterium | reverse complement strand
CGCGCGGGGGCGAATTGTCAAGATTGGCGGCGCCGGAAGCGCCTAGTCGTCGGCGACCAGCCGGTTGATCTCGCGCAGCTCGCAGGTCGCCCCGGTGCGCGAGCGCAAGGTGTCGCGTTCGACGCACAGCATTCCGTCTTCGCGGGGCTCGACGTAGAAGCCGGAATAGAAGTCCTGTGCCCGGCACGACTTGCGCAAGCGCAAGCTCAGCACCCTGCGGTCGCGCAAGTAGAGCAACAAGCGGTTATCGCTGCCCGACTGCACTGCCCGGATCGCGCGGAGCGGCACGCATTTGCCCGCATCACGTTCCTCGTAATCGCGCAGGTTCACCTGCGGCACGTCGGGCATGAGCGACTGGCGCGGCGAATTGACCAGCGGCGAAATCCGGATCGTGACCCGCTGTTCGATCCGGACCTGGTTCTGCGTCGGAACAGAGACCAGCGAGTCAAAGATTATCCAGCCAAGCGCCGGATCGCCCGCCGGGGCACTCGCCTGAGCCTGCCCCTCGTGCTCCGGCAGCAAACGCGCAGGCTTGCCATCGCCGGGGGAGCCGGACCATAGCAGCGCGAGCGGCGCAATATAGACAAGGGCATTCGGCATGTGCCCTGATTGCCTCCCTGGCTTGGGCGTACGGTCACACAAGGCGCGACCGGGTGCCAGCGATAGCACCCGGTCTTGAACGGACGCTTAATCCCTCGGCCCGCGCTTGCAAGCACTGGTGAAGCGGCAGCCGATTTGCCATAGGCCTGCCCATGACCGGACAAGCCACTTTTGTTGCCAACGTCGCGGAATTGCTGGGTCCGCGTGGCTGGACGGGTGACGACGATCTCGTGAGCCCCTGGCTGACTGACTGGCGCGGCCGCTACACCGGGCGCGCACTTGGGCTCGCCTCGCCTGCAACGACTGAGGAGGTTTCCGCGCTCGTCCGCCTGTGCCGGGAGCACCGCGTGCCGATCGTCCCGCAAGGTGGAAACAGCGGGATGTCAGGGGGTGCCACCCCCGACGAGACAGGGTCAGCCATCATCCTGTCGCTGCGGCGGATGAACGCGATCCGAGCCATCGACGCAGATGCCGGGCAGGCCGTGTGCGAAGCGGGCGTCATCCTGCAGACGCTGCACCAAGCGGCGGCCGAAAAACGCCTGCGCTTTCCGCTCACGCTCGGTGGCAAGGGTTCGGCAACCGTCGGCGGCCTGATCTCGACCAATGCCGGGGGCACGCAAGTTCTGCGGCACGGCACCATGCGCGCACAGGTGCTAGGACTGGAAGCTGTACTGCCGGACGGGTCGGTGCTCGACGCATTGGTGCCGCTGAAGAAGGACAACCGCGGCTTTGACCTCAAGCAATTGCTGATCGGATCGGAAGGGACGCTGGGCATCGTCACCGCAGCAACCCTGCGCCTACTGCCCGAGACAAGCGGCCGCGTGGTCGCCTGGGCCGGGCTTGGTTCGATTGTCGATGCGCGCGCTCTGCTCCTGCTCGCGCAGCGTGAGGCCGGCGAGGTGCTGGAAGGATTCGAGGTGATGCCCGCCCATTGCCTTGAATCAGTGCTGGCTTACTTGCCCGGTGCGCGCGCGCCGCTCGCCGGGGAGCACGCCTGGCATGCTCTGATCGAGCTCGCGGGATCAACCCTTGACGACGAACGCCTGCAGGCTGTGGCGGAAACCGTGCTGGCCAAGGGGATTGAGGCAGGCCTTGTGGAAGATGCCACACTGGCAGCAAACGAAGCCCAGGCGGAGCGATTCTGGGCACTGCGGGATTCGGTCGCTCCGGCGGAACGCGCAATCGGCCCTGCGATGCAGCATGACATTTCCGTGCCGGTGGAAAGCATGGCCCAGTTCGTGGAGGCCGCCGTGCCGGAAGTCGAGAGCCGCTTTGCCGGCTGCCGCGCCGTCGGCTTCGGGCACTTGGGCGATGGCAATATCCATTTCCACGTCCTTGCCCCCTCAGGCGCGACAAGGGGGGAATGGGAAGTGGCGCAAGGCAAGGAAATCAGTCGGTTCGTGCATGATCTTGTCACCAGATGGGGCGGCTCGATCAGTGCAGAGCACGGAATCGGACAGATGAAGCGCGACGAACTGGGCCGTCTGGGCGATCCTGTTGCGCTGGCACTGATGCGCACAATCAAGGAGGCGCTGGACCCGGAAGGGCTGTTCAACCCCGGCAAGCTGGTCCCGCTTGCACCTGACGAGACAAGTCCGTAAAGCGCGCGCTTCGCGCGGGTGGTTCGCTGTCCGCACCCAGAATCCTGCCCGATCCGGAGAGATGCAATGGCCAGCGTGCCGCAGTCCAACCTGCCCCTGTTCTACAACGACCTGATGCCGCTCAACAGCCGCGACCACGCCAAGTGGCGCAGCGCTTCGCTCGACCAGGCGAAGTGGCTGGTCGGTGCCCATGCGATCCCGCTGACCGTTGACGAGTTCGTCCAGGCCCAGCGTGACTTCCCGATCGTCTTCTCATCGGGCGACAACCCGCTGCCGCTGGCCCTGATGGGCCTCAACGAAGGCGTGAACGTCTATGTCGACGACGACGGCAAGGTGACCGAACCGGTTTACCTGCCCGCTTACATCCGCCGCTATCCGTTCCTGCTGGCGAAGCTGCGTCCCGAAGCGGAAGAGCTTTCGCTGTGCTTCGATCCGAGCACGGACATTCTCGGCGAGAACGTGGAAGGCGAAGCCCTGTTCACGGAAGACAGCCAGCCCTCGGACATGACCAAGCGCGTGCTCGAGTTCTGCCAGCAGTTCGAGGAAGCCGGTCAGCGGACCAAGATTTTCATCGACGAACTTCGCAAGCACGAACTCCTGATGGAAGGCGAGATGGCCATCACCACTCAGGCCGACGGTGCGAACCCCTACGTCTATCGCGGCTTCCAGATGATCAACGAGGAAAAGCTGCGCGAAGTGCGTGGTGACGTCCTGCGCACTTGGAACCAGAACGGCATGCTCGCGCTGATCTTTGCGCACCTCATGTCGCTCGACCTGATGCGTCTGCTGTTCGCCAAGCAACAGGCCCAGGGCAAGGGCCCGATGATGCCCAACGCCGCAGCGCCGACCACCGCACAGTAACATCGCTTTGGCAATGCAAGTGAAGGCGGGGTGCTTGAATGCGCCTCGCCTTCGTCTTATCTAGGGCACGTCCGGCGCGCATTTCCCCTCATGATGCAGCCGGGCTGGTGCGCGCGAGCGCGCCACCTCCCTGAACCTTGGCCACCTCGTGCGAATCGCACGAGGTGGTTTTTTCATTCTGCGGCAATTGGAAATCCGCGTTCACGCCCTTCGGCGGCGATCACTCCGGCCAGTTCGCGCACAAGACCGGCGACCAGCCGCGCCAGACCGGCGAGCCGTGCCGACGGTTCCTGCATATCCAGATCGAGATAGGCCGAGCGGCAGACCTCCAGTTGCATGCAATGGATACCCCGCGCCGGTTGCGCATGGCGTTCCAGCACATAGCCGCCGGCATAGGGTCGATTGCGCGCGGCAACCCGGCCATGCCGGGCCAGGAAGGCCGTTGCCCGCTCTGACAGGGACGGGTCGCAACTCGCACCGAAACGGTCACCGATGACGAATTCCGGCACTGGCTCGTCAGGAAACCGGGCCTTGAGCGGAGGCATCGAGTGCAAGTCAACCAGCAGTGCTGCCCCCCACCGGTCGCGCAAGGTCTCCAGCGCGAGGCCCAGCGTCTGGTGATAGGGCTTGTGCACCCCGGCAATGCGCGCCTCCAGCTCGTCATGGCTGATCCGGCCGTTCCATATCTCGCCCAGTCCCGAGAGCCTGCGCGGTACGAGCCCGAGGCCACTGCGCGACCGGCGGCTCGGTTGGCCACGCCGGAACCGGGCCGGGCCGCCTTCGATCATCTCCCAGTCGATGTCGTCCGGCGAGCGATTGAGGTCAATCAACGCACGCGGCGCATTCGCCACAAGCAGGCCCGCGCCGGTCTCCCGTGCGACCAGTTCGGCGACCCGGTCAACCAGCCGGTCCTCAAGCCGCAGGGCGGACCATCGGGCCTCGCGCATGCGCGAAAGCAGCGACGGTGCATAATTGCGGCCCGCATGGGGTACGGAGACCAGAACCGGCACGGGATGGCGCGGGTCGCCTGAAAACGTGAATGCAGCCTCGCCAGTGCCCGGAATCGCCCCGCCTTGCCGGGGGACAGGTCCCTGCCCCGAGTCGCGCGTGTGGATCCCGTCTCTCATTACCCGCCTTGCTGGAGCTTTTGCCTGGCCAAGTCAAAGCCATGAAGCAGCAATCTGTCCCATGGCTGGGCGCACCGTGCAGCGCGAAAGACTTCTTAAGTGCCTTGTGCTAACCCGCCATCATGGATGGGCAACTGACGCGAATCCTCCTGGCTGAGGACGATGAAGCCATGCGCGGCTATATTTCGCGCGCGCTTGAGAACGCCGGTTACGAGGTGGTGGCGGTTGATCGCGGCACCGCGGCCGTGCCGCTGCTCGAAAGCGGCTCGTTCGACTTGTTGCTGTCCGACATCGTGATGCCGGAGATGGACGGGATCGAGCTGGCCCAGCGGTGCGCCGAAGTCAGCCCACGGACCAAGGTCATGTTCATCACCGGTTTTGCCGCGGTGACGCTGAAGGCGAGCCGCGAGCAGCCGCAAGCCAAGGTCCTGTCAAAGCCGTTCCACCTGCGCGACCTGGTGCTGGAGGTCGAGCGGGTTTTTGCGGATCAGGCTGCGGCCTGAAACACCCTCTTGCGTGGTCCGGCAAGGTTCGCTAGGGGCCGCGCTCGCCGCGCAAGCGGCATGGCGATGGTGCGGGCGTATAGCTCAGTGGTAGAGCACTACGTTGACATCGTAGGGGTCGCAAGTTCAATCCTTGCTACGCCCACCATCGAAGACCCCGCCCTCACATTTGCCGGGCGGGGTTTTTCGTAATTGGCGGCGATCACGGCACAACCAGCATGAACAGGAAGATGCCGAACAGCATCAGGTGCAGCGCGCCCTGCATGATGGTCGTTCGACCAGTGGACAGCGACAAGGTTGCGACCAGCAGCATCAGCGCGAGCAGTACTTCATTGGTGCCGTTGATGCCCAGAACCAGTTGCCAGTCCGACCAGATGGCGATGGCTGCGACCACCGGGATCGTCAGCCCGATCGTCGCCAGCGCCGAGCCCAGCGCCAGGTTCATGCTGGTCTGAAGCCGATTGGCCCGAGCTGCACGAATGGCTGCCAATCCTTCAGGCAGCAGGACGATGCCGGCAATGATGACCCCGACCAGTGCCTTGGGCGCGCCCGCCCCGGTCACCGCTGCCTCCACCGTCGGCGCGAGAGCCTTGGCCAGGAATACCACGCTGAACAGACTGACGATCAGCAGTGCCGCACTGGCCAGAGCCATTCCGTTGGTCGGCAATGGTGCGACTGCGTCACGGGGCAGCGGCGCTATGTCACCCGGCAGAAAGTACTCGCGGTGACGGACTGTCTGGACCAGCACGAACGTCGCATAAAGCACCAGCGAAACAAAGCCGACAAAGGCCAGCTGGGCCGTGGCGTAGAATGGGCCTGCCACCGAGGTTACGTGGTTGGGCAGGATCAGCGTGATGACCGAAAGCGCCGCAAGCGTGGCCAGCGCCGCGCTGACGCCGGACTGGCGGTACCGTTGCTCGCCATGCCGGATGCCACCCAGCAGCAGACATGCGCCGGTAACGCCGCCCAGGATGATCATGATCGCAGCCATCACAGTGTCGCGCGCCAGGGCCATTCCGCCATCAGGGTTGGCCTGCATGACCGATACGATCAGTCCCACCTCGATCACAGTGACGGCAATCGCGAACAGGAATGTGCCGAACGGTTCCCCCACCCGGTGCGCGATCACTTCGGC
>JAHDXX010000069.1 GCA_023384025.1 Sphingomonadaceae bacterium | reverse complement strand
TATCCCCGCCGGGGCGGGGGTTGGTTGGGGGGGGGTTGCCATCCGCCCCGGCGGGGGGGGGGGCACCTGCCTCCGCTCGTCTATGGATGGTGGAGGGGCACCCCCTGAACCCGAACACGTCACAGCGGGGCCGGTGCCCCACCACCATCCTTCGGATGGTCCCCCTCCCCCGTTGGGGGAGGAGCAGGAGTAGCCATGCCCATAACGACCCATATCGAGAACCGCATCGCCGAAATCGTGTTCGATGTGCCCCCGGTAAACGCGTTCGACAGCGACACCTGGCTGTCGCTCCCGGCGATGATCACCGCCGCCGCCAGCAACGCGGACGTCAATTGCGTTCTGATCCGCGCCGCCGAGGAATCGCGCGGCTTTTGCGGCGGGGTCGATATCAAGGAAATGCAGGCCCACCCGGAGCGGATCACCTTGCTCAACCGGGGCAATTACCTGACCTTCAAGGCGATCCGCGATGCCGAAGTGCCGGTGGTCAGCGCGGTGCACAAGTTCGTGATCGGCGGCGGGATTGGCATCTGCGGCGCGAGCGACACGATCATTGCCGCTGACGATGCCTTCTTCAGTCTGCCCGAGGTCGATCGCGGCGCGATGGGCGGGGCCAGCCACCTCTCGCGCATGTTGCCGCTGCACAAGGTGCGCGCGGCATTCTTCACCGGCGGCAATATTCCTGCCGAGGAAGCCTACCGCCTCGGCGCGGTCGAGAAAGTCGTGCCCCGCGCCGATCTGGTGGCCGAAGCGCGCGCGTTCTGTGCCGTGGTTGCGTCCAAGAGCCGCAAGGGGCTGGTGATCGCGAAGGAGGCGCTGAACGGCCTCGAACCGCGCGATGTCGATCGTGGCTATCGCTGGGAACAGGGCTTCACCCTGGAAATGTATATGCACGAAGACAGCCAGAAGAGCCGCGATGCCTTCGTCGAAACCGGCAAGGCGGCGAAGTTCTAGGCCATGGACCTGACCTACACCCCGCGCCAGCAGGCGTTTCGCGCCGAAGTGCGCGCATGGCTCAAGGCCCATGTGGCTGCCGAACCCTTGCTGACGCTCGAATGCGAGCAGGGCTATCACCAGCATGTCGCGTGGGAGCGGCAGCTGGCGAGCGGCAACTGGGGCATGGTCACCTGGCCGGAAGCCTATGGTGGACGCGGGCTCGACCTGATCGAATGGCTGATCTTCGAGGAAGAATACTGGTCGGCAGGCGCCCCGCTGCGGGTGAACCAGAACGGCATCTTCCTGCTCGGCCCGACGATCATGGAATACGGCACCGAGGAGCAGAAGGCGCGCTTCCTCACCCCGATGGCGGCGGGCGAAGTGATCTGGGCGCAGGCATGGTCCGAACCGGGTGCCGGCAGCGACATGGCGGCGATCAAGACCACCGCCTATCGCGACGGTGACCACTACGTCATCAACGGCCAGAAGACCTGGTCCAGCCGCGCCAGCTTTGCCGACTGGGGCTTTGGCCTGTTCCGCACCGAGGAAGGCAGCCAGCGGCACAAGGGGCTGTCGTTCATCCTGTTCGACCTCAACACGCCGGGCGTCACCCGCCGCCCGATCCGCCAGCTCCATGGGCATCCGGGCTTTGCCGAGCTGTTCTTTGACGATGTTCGCGTTCCGGTCGACAATCGCCTCTCGGGGGAGGGCGATGGCTGGAAGGTCGCCATGGCCACCGCCGGGTTCGAGCGCGGGTTGATGCTCCGCTCGCCCGGCCGCTTCCAGGCAACCGCGCGGCGGCTGGTCGAGCTGTTCCGCCAGCATGAGCGTGACGCGTCACCTGCTGCGCGGGAAGCGGTCGCCAAGGCGTGGATGGATACGCAGGCCTACGCCTACAACACTTATGCCGTCGCTGCGAAGATCATGGCCGGCGGCAGCATCGGTGCCGAGGCAAGCCTCAACAAGATCTTCTGGTCCGAACTCGACCGCGCGATGCACCGCACTGCGATGCAGTTGCTCGGCGCGGCGGCAGAGCTGCGCCACTTCGCCGATGGCCGGGTGAATGACTGGCTGGAGGGCTACATGTTCTCGCTTAGCGGCCCGATCTACGCCGGATCGAACGAGATCCAGCGCAACATCACCGCCGAGCGCTTGCTCGACATGCCCCGGGTGGGAGCGGGCTGATGGATATGCTGATTGCTCCCGAGCGGCTGGAACTGGCCGAAGCCGTGCGCGACTTCCTTTCCGGCACCCATGGCCCTGAAGTGCTGCGACGCCTCGACGCCGGGCCGAACCGCGATCCTGCCCTCTGGCAGGGGCTGGTCGAGATGGGGCTGACCGGCCTGCTGGTACCGGAAGAGCATGGCGGGCTTGGCATGGGCCTGCTCGACGCCGCGCTGATCGCGCGCGAATGCGGGCGGGTGGCGCTCGCGGAACCGTTGGTGGAGAGCGCATTTGTGGCGGTCCCGTGGCTGGTCGCCCAAGGCGACACGAGCGATCTCGCGACGATTGCCCGAGGAGAGCGCAGGATTGCTCCGGCACACCGCCTCAATGGTGCCGTTGCGGACGGAGAAGGTGCAGCACTCGATAGTATCGATCCACTGCGCAGACTCACCACCCTCCCCGCAGATGCGAGCGACGATGCGCTGCTGCTCGACCTCGGTGCACTGATGGCCGCCGCGCAGCTGGTCGGGCTGGCCGAAGCCATGCTCGACCAGGCGGTCGAATACTCGAAAATCCGCACCCAGTTCGGCCAGCCGGTCGGGGGCTTCCAGGCAATCAAGCACAAGCTCGCCGACGTGGCGGTAGCGCTCGAATTTGCCCGCCCGGTGCTGTGGCGCGCGGCGCAGGCGCTGGATGATGGCATCGCCAGTGCAGCGGTCCACGTCAGCCACGCCAAGGTCGCGGCAACCGATGCGGCCTACCTCGCCGCCGAAAGCGCGATCCAGGTCCACGGGGCGATGGGCTACACGTACGAAGTCGACCTGCATTTCTGGATGAAGCGCGCCTGGGCGCTCGGCGGTGCCTGGGGCAGCCGCGCCTTCCACCTCAACCGCATCGACGCCGCCGTGATTGGCGGACCGCATCCGATCGGACCGGAGAACACCTTTGCCTGAAGCTTATATCATCGATGCCGTGCGCAGCCCGATGGGCCGCAAGAAGGGCAGCCTCGCGGCGCTCCACCCGGCAGACCTTGCCGCGCATCCGATCCGTGAACTGTTCGCCCGCAACCGGGTTGACCCGGCGGCGGTCGACGACTGCGTGTGGGGGTGCTGCGACACCATCGGCCCGCAGGCCGGAGACATCGGGCGCACCGCGTGGCTGGTTGCTGGATTGCCGCAGCACGTGCCCGGCACCACGGTCGATCGCCAGTGCGGATCGAGCCAGCAAGCGCTCCATTTCGCCGCGCAGGGCGTGATGAGCGGGACGCAGGACCTCGTTGTCGCAGGCGGCAGCCAGGCGATGAACGCGATTCCGATCTCCGCCGCGATGTATGCCGGGCAGCCTTACGGGTTCGACAACCCTTTCAACACCTCGCCAGGCTGGATCGCGCGCTATGGCGACGGCATCCTCAACCAGATCGCCAGCGCGCAGATGATCGCCGACAAGTGGGGGATCAGCCGCGAAGACATGGAAGCGTTCGCAGTCGCCTCGCACGCCCGCGCCCAGGCCGCGACCGACAGCGGCGCCTTCGCCCGCGAGATCGCCCCGCTCGAAGGGCTGGCACAGGACGAGACCATCCGCCCCGGCACCACGCCAGAGGGCCTTGCCGCGCTCAATCCTGTCGGTGGCGAAGGCACCATTACCGCCGGCGTCGCCAGCCAGAACTGCGACGGTTCTGCCGCGCTGCTGGTGGCCAGCGAACGCGCGGTGAAGGACCACGGCCTCACCCCCCGCGCACGCATCCACCACCTCAGCGTGCGCGCCGACGATCCGGTGTGGATGCTCACCGCGCCGATCCCGGCAACGCAGCACGCGCTCGCCAAGGCAGGCATGACGGTCGCCGACATCGACCTGTTCGAATGCAACGAGGCCTTCGCTTCCGTGCCGATGGCGTGGATGAAGGAACTCGGGATCCCGCATGAAAAGGTCAACGTGCGCGGCGGGGCGATTGCGCTCGGCCACCCGCTCGGCGGAACCGGGGCCCGGCTGATGACCACGCTCCTGCATGCGCTGGAAGACACCGGCGGCCGCTACGGCCTGCAGACCATGTGCGAAGGCGGCGGGCAGGCCAACGTGACGATTATCGAGAGGCTGTGAGATCTTAATTGGGGACAGTCCCTAATTAATATGGAGAGTGAGATGGGTATTTGCGACGGGCGGACCGTCATCATCACCGGCGCTGCGCGCGGGCTGGGCCGCGCCTATGCGCTGGCCTTCGCCGCCGAGGGCGCGAACGTGGTGGTCAACGACATCGGCACCTCGCTCGGCGGCGAAGGGCGCGATACGAGCGCGGCTGACGGCGTGGTCGAGGAAATCCGCGCTGCTGGCGGCCAGGCAGTCGCCAATTACGACGATGTCACCGACTGGGATGCTGCCGGGCGGATCGTCCAGGCCGCGCTCGATGCCTTCGGTGACCTGCACGTGGTGGTCAACAACGCCGGGATCGTGCGCGACCGGATGTTCGTCTCCGCCACGCTGGAGGAATGGGACGCGACCATGCACGTCCACTTGCGCGGGCATTTCTGCGTCAGCCGCCATGCGGTCGATTACTGGCGGGCCAAGCAGAAGGCCGGAACCAATCCCGACGCGCGGATCATCAACACCACCAGCGGCGCGGGGCTGCAAGGCTCGATCGCGCAGGCGGCCTATTCCACCGCCAAGGGCGGGATTGCCTCGCTCACGCTGGTGCAGGCGGCAGAGCTTGGGCGCTACGGCATTACCGCGAACGCCCTCGCCCCTTCGGCCCGGACCCGCATGACCGAGCAGGCCTTTGCCGACAAGATGGCGACTGAAGGCCAGGCGTTCGACGTGATGGACCCGGCCAATATCGCGCCCACCGTGGTCTGGCTCGGCAGCAGCGCAAGCCGCGAAGTGACCGGCTGCGTGTTCGAACTGGAAGGCGGCAAGATCATGCTGGAAGACGGCTGGCGCGAAGGACCGTTTGTCGATCTCGGCGCGCGGTGGGAACCGGGCAAAGTCGGCGAAGCGGTAGAGGCAATGATCGAACAGCGCGTGCCCCCGCGCAAGGTATGGGGGACCGCCTGATGGACTTCGCCTTTACCGACGAACAGATGATGATCGCTGAAACTGCCAAGGCGTTCTTCAGCGAAAACGCCACCAGCGAGCGGACCCGCGCTGCAATGGCCGGGGACGGCATCGACCATGCGCTGTGGCAGGCATTCTGCACAGAGCTGGGCCTGTCAGGGATCGGCATTCCGGAAAGCGCGGGCGGTGCCGGGCTTGGTCTGGTGGAGCTGGCGATCATCGCTGAAGCCGCAGGCGCGCAAGTCGCCGCGCTGCCCATGCTCGGTTCGCTGGCGCTGTGCGCACAGGCGATTGTCGCGGGCGGGAGCGCGGATCAGCAGGCGAGCCACTTGCCCGCCCTCCTCTCCGGCGAGACAATCGCGGGCTATGCCCACGACGCCGCGCTCAAGGCTGATGGCAATGCGCTGACCGGCGCGGCAGGGTTCGTCGCCCATGGCGGTGCCGCCGGGCTGTTCGTGGTCACGAGCAATACAGGCGCGTGGCTGATTGCAGCCGACGCGCCGGGCGTGACCGTTACCCCGCTCACCACGATGGACCAGACCCGGCCGTTCGCGCGCGTCACGCTGAATAGCGCACAGGGCGAGCCACTGGCCAATCCCGCCGAAGCCATCGCCGCCGCGCACCGGGCCGGGTTCGTCACCGTCGCTGCCGAGGGTCTCGGCGTTGCGCAGGCGGCGCTGGATCGCACTGTCGCCTATGCCCGCGAACGGGTCCAGTTCGGCCGCGCAATCGGCTCGTTCCAGGCCTACAAACACCGGCTGGCCGATATGGTGGTGGAAATCGAGCAGGCCCGCAGCGCGGTCTACTGGGCCGCCTGTGCGGTCGACGAGGGATCGGACGAGGCCGCCCTCGCCGTCCACGCTGCGAAGTCCTTCGCCGCCGACACCGCGTTCAAGTGCGCAGGCGACATGATCCAGCTCCACGGCGGGATCGGCTTCACGTGGGAGCACGACGCGCACCTCTATTTCAAGCGCGCGCGTTCTCTCCAGTCGATGCTCGGCTCGGGCAACTGGCACCGGGAACAGGTTGCCGCGATGATTCTGGGAGAAGCCGCATGAGGCTGGGGTTCACGCAAAGCGAGGAACAATTCCGCGCGGAATGCGCCGACTGGCTCAACGCCCAGATGGCGGGCGAATTCGCCGACATCAGGGGCATCACCACGCTCACCGAAAAGGCCGAGCGGCGCAAGGAGTGGGAGCAGCATCTTGGCGCCCACGGCTGGAGCTGCATCGGCTGGCCGAAGGAATGGGGCGGGCGCGGTGCGACGCTGGCCGAGCAGGTGATCTTTGCCGAGGAATATGCCCGCGCCGGGGTGCCGGGGCGCGTCAACCACATCGGCATCGAGCTCGCCGGGCCGACCCTGCTGGCGCTCGGCACCGAAGAGCAGAAGCGCCGCTTCCTGCCCGACATCGCGGCGGGCAAGACGATCTTCTGCCAGGGCTTTTCCGAGCCCGGTGCAGGCTCCGACCTCGCCAGTGTGCGCACCAAGGCACGGCTCGAGGGCAACGAATGGGTGGTCGAAGGCCAGAAGATCTGGACCAGCCTCGCCCATATCTCCGACTGGATCTTCGTTGTCGCGCGCAGCGAGGAAGGCTCTAAAGGCCCCAAGGGGCTGACCTTCCTGATGATGGAAATCGATCAACCCGGTATCGAGATACGCCCGATCAAGCAGATCAACGGCGATGCCGAATTCAACGAGACCTTCTTCGACGGCGCGCGCTGCCCGGCGGACAGCCTGATCGGCGCGGTCGGCGATGGCTGGCGGGTGGCGATGACCCTGCTCAGCTTTGAACGCGGGGTATCCACCCTCGGCCAGCAGATGGCCTTCCGCAACGAACTGGACGGGATCATCGCAGCAGCGAAGGCGAACGGCACCGCCAGCGACCCCCTGATCCGCCAGCGCATCGCCAGGGCCGAAATCGGCTTGCAGCTTATGCGTTATGGCGCGATGCGGATGCTGTCGAACACCGATCACAGCAAGGTCGACGGCGCGGCGCTGACCTACAAGATCCAGTGGGCGACCTGGCGGCGCAATTTGGGTGAACTGGCGATGGACGTGCTCGGGCAGGCCGGAGAAGTGACCGGCAGTCCCGAATACGAGTGGGGCATGCTGCCCAACCTGTTCCTCTATTCACGCGCCGACACGATCTACGGCGGGACCAACCAGATCCAGCGCAACCTGATTGCCGAGCGCGGCCTGGGGATGCCCCGCGAACCGAGGGGCGACGCATGAGCCTGAACCCGGTCTACCCCCTGCCCCGCGCCCTGCTCGCTGGCAAGACAGTGGTGGTCACTGCTGCTGCCGGAACCGGGATCGGGTTCGCCGTCGCCAAACGCGCCGCCGAGGAAGGCGCGCGGGTGCTTATCTCCGACTTCCACGAACGGCGCCTTGGCGAAGCGGCAGACAGGATCGCCGCCGAAGTCGGGTGCGAGCGCCCCGCCACTTGCCTGTGCGATGTGACGCAGCAGGGTCAGATCGATGCCCTGCGCGATGCCGCACTGGCCAGCCTCGGCCATGTCGACGTGCTGATCAACAACGCCGGGCTCGGCGGCGAAGTGCCGGTCGTCGAGATGACCGACGAGCAATGGCACCGCGTGCTCGATGTCACGCTCACCAGCGTGATGCGCATGACCCGCGCGTTCCTGCCGCACATGCAGGAACGGCAAACCGGCGCAATCGTCAACAACGCCTCGGTGCTCGGCTGGCGCGCGCAGAAGGGGCAGGCCCACTATGCCGCAGCCAAGGCCGGGGTGATGGCCTTCACCCGCTGCTCGGCCGTGGAAGCGGCGGAATTCGGCGTGCGCATCAACGCGGTCGCACCGAGCATCGCGATGCATGCCTTCCTCGCCAAGGTGACCACCGACGACTTGCTCGCGGAGTTGTCCGCGCGCGAAGCGTTCGGGCGCCCGGCCGAAGTCTGGGAAGTGGCAAACGCGATGATCTTCCTCGCCAGCGACCTTGCCAGCTACATGACCGGCGAAGTGCTGTCGGTTTCCAGCCAGAGGGCCTGACCATGACCAAGGTGTTCGCAAGTCCGCACGATCTGATCGGCAGCGAGGGCACCCTGCTCGGCCCAAGCGATTGGCTCACCATCGAGCAAGGCCGGATCGACGGTTTCGCCGAAGTGACCGAAGACCGGCAGTGGATCCATGTCGATGTCGAGCGGGCGAAGGACGGCCCGTTCGGCGGGACCATCGCCCACGGCTACCTTACCATGAGCCTGGTCAACCACTTCCTGCCGCAGCTGATCGAAGTGCGAGGGTTCACCCATGCGGTCAACGTCGGGGCAGACCGGTTGCGGTTCCTCAATCCGGTGCGGGTCGGCGCGCGCATCCGCGGGACAGGCGAGATCGTCTCGGTGGAGACCATCAAGGGCGCGGTTCAATCAATTGTGCGGGTGACGGTCGAGATCGACGGCGAGGACAAGCCTGCCTGCGTCGTCGACACCATCAGCCGCTACTATCCGGAGGCCTGAGCATGGCGCGTGTCGAGCAGATGGAAGCAGGCGTTCGGGCCTATATCGACAGCTACAACCGGAGCGATCTTGATGGAATCGTTGCGGTATTCGCCAGCGACGCGACGGTCGAAGACCCGGTGGGGACGCCGGTGAAGCAAGGCCATGAAGCCTTGCGCGCGTTCTTCCGGGTCGGCGTCGAAGCAGGCGCAAAACTGTTCCTCGACGGCCCGATCCGCTGCGCTGACCGCTTTGCCGTGTTCCCGTTCCATGTCGAGCTGACCTGGGACGGCGCCGTCACCCGGATCGACGTGATCGACCAGTTCGAGTTCGATGATGCAGGCAAAGTCATTGCCATGAAAGCCTTTTTTGGCCCCGCCAACATGGGCCCGGCATGACCGCCCTGCCCCCGACCATCCCCCATCTCGCCGAAGCCGCTGCCCGGCGCTGGCCTGATGCGCTTGCCCTGATCGAAGGGGATGATCGTCGTACATTCGCGCAGCTGTGGGAGGAATGCCGCGCCGCCGCAGCGGCTTTGCTGGAGCGCGGCGTGACTACCGGTGACCGGATCGCGATCTGGGCTCCAAACCGGCGCGAATGGGTCATCGCGGCTGTGGCTGCACAGACGTGCGGCGCGGCGATCGTGCCGCTCAACACCCGCCTGAAAGGGCGCGAGGCAGGTGATATCCTGCGCCGTACCCATGCCCACATGCTGTTCACGGTGAGCGGCTTTCTCGACATCGATTACCGCGACCTGCTGGCGGGCGAAGACTTGCCCGATCTTGCCGAGACAGTGCTGCTGGATCGCGATTGGGACGCCTTCCTCGCCAGCGGAACCGGCGCGAGGGATCCCCGCATTGACGCCAGCCTTGCCGCTCTGACCGCCGACGACCTCTCCGACATCATGTTCACCAGCGGCACCACCGGCGTGCCCAAGGGCGTGCTGATGACGCATGGCCGCATCCTGCCGCAGGTCGGCGTGTGGATCGGCAACACCGGCCTTGCGGCAGGCGAGCGTTACCTGATCGCCAACCCGTTCTTCCATTCATTCGGCATGAAGGTAGGCTGGGTTGCCTGCCTGATGGCGGGTGCGGTCATGGTACCGATGCCGCAGTTCGATGTGGCCGAGGCCGCGCGCATGATCGAGCGCGAGAGGATCGCGTTCCTGCCCGGCCCGCCGACCATCTTCCAGATGCTGCTGGCCGAGCGGGAGGCCCGCCCGTTCGATTGCTCCTCGCTGCGCGGCGGCACCACCGGCGCGGCAACCGTCCCGCCAGTGCTGATCGAGCGCATCCGCAATGAGCTTGGCATCCGCGACATCATCACCGCCTACGGCATGACCGAGTGCGTCAACATCACCTCGTGCCGCCCCGGCGACGCGGTCGACCTGATCGCAGGCACCTGCGGCGCGGCCATTCCCGGCAATGAGGTGATCATTGCGGACGAGCAAGGGAACGAGCTGCCGCGCGGCGAAACCGGCGAAATCCTGGTCCGCGGGATCGGGGTCATGCAGGGCTATCTCGACGATCCGGCTGCCACCGCCGAAGCCATTGACGCCGATGGTTGGCTCCATACCGGCGATGTCGGGACGATGGACGCGGGCGGCTATGTCCGCATCACCGACCGCAAGAAGGACATGTTCATTTCCGGCGGGTTCAATGTCTATCCCGCCGAAGTGGAAAAGCTGCTGTCCGCGCACCCGGCGGTCAGCATGGTCGCCGTGATCGGGGTGCCCGATGAACGCATGGGCGAAGTCGGCAAGGCCTTCGTGGTCAGGCGGCCGGGTAGCTCGGTCGAAACCGGGGACATGATCGCCTGGTCGCGAGACAACATGGCCAATTACAAGGTGCCGCGCCACATCAGCTTCGTCGAGGATTTGCCCCGCAACGCTGCCGGCAAAGTGGCCAAGATCGAGCTTCCCCGCGACTAGCGCGATGTCGTCTTCTGGCGGAGAGGGTGGGATTCGAACCAATTTTGTATGTGTCTGATTTTTTATGCCGAAAGATCCAGAGTTAGGCTGGAATGCCCCCTCCTCTGCCCCCAATTTTCCTCGCTCTGCGCGAACGCTAACGGATGCTGAAAGCGCCGCCGAGGGCAGCCACAAGCATCCTCAGCCAGCCTTCGCGCGCACCATATCGAGCGCGACATCGACGATCATGTCTTCTTGCCCGCCGACCATCTTGCGGCGGCCGACTTCGACCGGAAGCGAGCAGGTGTCGATGCCATCCAACTCGAGAAACAGTTGCCGCGGTAAATCGAGGAGCGCTACATTCCGGCTGACTACCGCCGCAAAAATCATCAGCTGCCGAGAGCGAGCCTGAAGCGAGCCTCACGCTGTTGGCCATTCCTTCCCCGCACGACCAGCCGCAAGATCCACACCTGTGAGCCGCGAAAGGCAGCCGCCGGGATCCGACCGAGTTCGCCGGCCACCACCGGTTGCGTCAGGCCAACGCGGTTTGACCAGTCCGTCGGGTTCTCACCGTCCCCGATTTCCAGCCATGCCTCTTCAAACTGGCCTGAACTGGCAGTGCCGGCAACTGCAACAGCAGCCCCGGTTTCGCCGCTGATGACGGAGACCCCTGTAATGGTCGCGTCAATCAGGCTGTCAGGGCTGGTCGAGAACGCAGCGGCAGCATCGACCATGCCGTAACCGCTGAACTGGTCGATGCCGGGTGCGCCCACGTCGCGGGCCGAGGCCAGCAGGATCTGCCGGACCTGCTGAGCATTCAACCCCGGGTCCCGCGAGAGCAGAAGAGAAGCGATCCCGGTGACAATCGGAGCGGCAAAGCTGGTGCCGGAGGCGCGGTAATAGCGGCGATCCGCGCCAACATAGGCACCGCCGGGCGTGTAGTCTGCCCCCGGAATGTCGCGCAGCGTGTCGGTCCGCCTGGCGCGCAGCGAGAGGATGTCCACCCCTGGCGCGATCAGATCGACTGCCGGGCCATAGTTCGAGAAAGGCGCGCGCAGGCCGTCAATCCCCGCGGCGCCGACCGTGATGACCTGTTCCGCACTGGCCAGACCGAAGCCTTCGACCGGCTTTCCGTCATTGCCGGCCGCAACAACAATCAGGACGCCTTTCTCGGTCGCATAGCGCAGCGCTTCGCGTTCGACTTCGGTCAGACCGGGTCCACCAACCGACAGATTGATGATCCGCGCACCATTGTCTGCCGCATAGACGATCGCGCGCGCGACATAAGACGCGCGGGTATTGCCGAAGGTGTTGAGCGCCCGCAGCACCATGATCCGTGCGTGCAGGTTGATCCCCGCGACTCCTGCGCCATTGTTCCACGTCGCGGCTATCTGTCCGGTGACGAAGGTGCCGTGCCCGTCGTGGTCCCACGGCTTGTTGCTGTCATCGAGGAAATTCCAGCCGATGACATCGTCGATATAGCCGTTGCCGTCATCGTCGATGCCGTTGTCCGGGATCTCACCGGGGTTCTTCCAGAGGTTGTCGTAGGCGATGTCGAGATGGTTCCAGTCGAGCCCGGAATCGATCACCGCAACCGTTACCGGCGCGGCGTCGGCGGGGAGCTGGCGCCAGGCCGATTGCGGCCCGTTGCCCAGCCCGACCTGGTCGGCCCACCAACTGTCGGGGTGTTGCTGTTGCCAGCTGCCGACGCTGGTCATGTAGGGATCCTCCGGCACGCCCTGCGCCTGGGCGGCGGAGGCAAACACCGCGGCGATGCCGGACACAAAGGCAAGGATTGGCCGCGTCATTCGCCGCGCTCCTGTTCGATTGCTCCGAAAGTGATGCGTGCGCCGGGCAGTTCCGCATGGGGACCAGGCGGCTCGAGGATGCGCGCACCGGCTGGCGGGCGGCGTTCGCCGAGCTTGCAGGCGTGGTATTCGGTGATGGCGGCAGGCTCCTTCACACGGCACAGGTTCGGTTCGACACGCACCTGCGGGAGGTCGTTCCGCAGCAGCGTGTTGATTACCTCCGCCTTGTCCTTGTCGAACTGCAGCGTGCCCACGGTGATATTGCCGATCCGGTCGATGCCAATCAGGCTTTCACGCAGGGATTCGCGCAGCAGCAGGCCGGAAAGGTCTTCGGGTTTGTCGGCGATCACGTTGACGCTGTCTTGCGGAGTCGCGTCGAATGTCAGCCTGACGCGCGGCCCCAAGGTTACACCGCTATCGGTCTCGCGAGACTGATCGATAGCGAAACGCAGCGGCACCCTGATACTTGCCGTGGCTTCACCGGCATCATTGGTGACGACCTGCACCGGATCGCGATCATGGCCATCCTGCGGCTTGCCTCCTTGCGCCGTCGGCAGCGCCACGTCGAGGTCGTCCGGGCCGAACAGGCGGATGACCTGATTGGCCAGCTCGGGAGCGTCGCGCCCCTCTTCGACAGCGCGGCTGGTTGCCTTGACGTTGATCGTGACAGGCGGAGTAGTCGTCACGGGTTTCGGTTCCGGTGCGGAAGGCGGCGGCGAAGGTTCGCGCTCGATCGGGCAATCCTTGGCCAAGTCCGCGAGCCGCTGCTGGAGCTGTTTGATCTGTCCCGCGGCTGCCTGATCCTCGAACTCGAAGGGCACGCCCCTGGTGGCATTGCGCTCCGCGATCTTGGAGATCTGTTCGATGCGCTCCCTGATCAGGCGCGCTTCCTCGCAAGGATCGGCCATCCGCGGGATCGGAACGACCGGATATTCCTCGCGCACAGGGGGACGAGGGTTCGGGTCTTCGGGCGGCGCAGGAGGTGCCTGCAGGGGTTCCCCTTGCGCAGAGGGACATTCCAACTGCGATGATGCCAGCTCGGCCTCGATCTCGGCGGCACGTTGGCGCAGAGCGTCGCGTTCATCCGCGACGGATGGCGGTAGAGGATCAGAAGCATTGAAAGAGGGGTTGCCGCGTATCCTCTGCAGCTCCGCCATCAGTTCTGCGGTGCGCTCGCAAGGGCTTTCGCCGCTTGGCCGAGGTAGTGCTTCGGGAGTGACGGGGCATTCGGAAGGTGAACCGGACAACTCTGCCTCGATCTCGGCCTTGCGTTTGAGCAGCGCATCGCGGCGATCCGCGAAATCTCCCGGCAATGACTGTGTCTGATCGAAGGCGATGTCGCCGCGAATGCGTTCAAGTTCGTCAAGCAGCGCCTTGGTGCGTTCGCAGGGGCCCTCGCCCGTCGGCGGTGGAGGGGGTGCAGGGGGTGCGGGCGGCGGATCGCTGGCCGGCCCTTGGGGCGGAAGCGGAGTAATGAGAGCAATCGTCGGCTTGCCATCGCCGAAT
>JAHDXX010000068.1 GCA_023384025.1 Sphingomonadaceae bacterium | reverse complement strand
CCCGGCGTCCTTGGTCGCCTGGCGCTGGGCGTCGTTGAAGTACGCCGGAACGGTGATCACCGCCTGGGTGACGGTTTCGCCAAGATAGCTCTCGGCGGTTTCCTTCATCTTCTGCAGGATGAACGCGGAAACCTGACTGGGCGAATAGTCCTCGCCACCGGCCTTGACCCATGCGTCGCCGTTCTTGCCCTTGACGATGGTGTAGGGAACCAGCTCGGTATCCTTCTTGGTCACCGGGTCGTCGAACCGGCGGCCGATCAGGCGCTTGACCGCGAAAATGGTGTTGTCGGGATTGGTCACCGCCTGGCGCTTGGCCGGCTGGCCAATCAGGCGCTCGCCATCCTTGGTGAAAGCGACGATCGACGGCGTGGTGCGCGCGCCTTCCGAATTCTCGATCACCTTGGGCTTGCCCCCGTCCATCACGGCGACGCAGCTGTTGGTCGTGCCAAGGTCGATACCGATTACTTTACCCATGTACTTCCCCACTCGTTCGAGTTGATTGGACACTGCACTGTGCGGCCTCCTGCAAGAGGCAGACCGGCTCGGCAGCTCGTTTATGCGGGCGATATAGGTGCGGAATCCGGTGGAACAAGGGAGCGGCTGTCGCTAGGCTGGGGACGAAGAACAGGGAGACATGTCGCGTGAGAAAGCCCGTTATCCTCGCCGCCGCACTTGCGTTCGGCACGCTTGGCCTCGCCGCCTGCGGTGAAACCGCCGAACAACCCGCAGCCGAAGCGCCTGAAGGCGTGGCCGGAATGACCGTGACCGATGCGCGGCTGGTGCTTCCTGCTGTCGCGGGCAATCCGGCAGCGGTCTACTTCGAGCTGGCCTATGACGGCGACCGTTCTTTCGCGCTGAGCCGGGTCGATGTGGAGGGAGCGGAGAGCGCCGAGTTCCACGAATACGGCGAATGGTCGGGCAAGATGCAGATGATGCCGATGCTGCCGTTACCGGTGAAGAAAGGCGACAAGGTCTCCTTCGCGCCGGGCGGCAAGCATGTGATGGCAATGAAGCTTTCGCCCGAGGTGAAGGAAGGCGGCACCGTGGAAGTCACGCTGACCGTCTCCGGTGGCGACAAGCACAGCTTCCCCGCGGAAGTGCGCGCGGCAGGCAGCGAACGCTGATCCTGCCGCAATGGCCGTCGAGGTCGCAGCTTGCCCGGTCGGCGGTGAGCGCCCGCTGACGCCGGGCGAGGTCGCGCTTGCCCGCAGCGTATTCGGCGATGCGCTCGATTACGCGAAAGTGACCATCCGCCGCCGCAAGTGGTTCCCGTTCCAGCCGCGCAAGGTCACGATGGCCCCGCGCGGCCACCTGCATTTCCACCCGCACGGCGACCATTACTGCGACGACTTCTCCGCAGCCCCCCTCCACCTGCAAGGGCATTTCATCCACGAACTGGTCCATGTCTGGCAAACCCAGACGTTCGGGAGCTGGTGGCTGATCATCAACCGCCTGCCGTGGGAACGCTACGACTACAGCCTCAAGCCGGGCTGGAAGCTGGAGCAGTACGGGATCGAACAGCAGGCCGAGATCGTCCGTCACGCATTCCTGCTGCGGCGGGGAGCAAAGGTTCCCGGAGTATTTGACCCGAAGGCCTATGACTTGATAATGCCAGACAAATTCGCAATCACAAGCGACGGAGGCTGAATTTGATGGAATGGCCGCAAGATTACCTGGTTATTTCGATCGTGGGCCTAGTTGTCTTAATCATGACCGTCGGTACCCGTGAAATTTTTAGCTCAAGAAATGATTCGAGCAGACAATCCATAAGGATTCCGTTCATTAACTTAAGAGCAACACCCGCTATCACAATACTTCTTTTCCTGATTATTTCGCTTCTTTCCGTAATTTACCTTTCGACCGAGCTTACTAAATTACCTCTTCCAAAGCCGGAGGAGACGGTTGGATCGAATGATAACCTTCCTGATGGAGTAATATCTCAGGCCACAAGTTCACGAGATCAACCAAGGCCTTCCAACAACCCGGATAAGAGCGAAATTGATTATTCGAAATTCCCAGAGATTTCCGAACGAGCTAGTTATGAAATTGACATTCAGCGATGTGGAGTATCTGCATCCAGGATTTGGCAACAAATTGATCGCATGAACACAATCGGGTTTGTAACTGCGGGTTCAGATATCACCGAATTTTCCGAGCGCCCTAATTTCATGAATAAGCGCAATTCTGTTATTTATTACACAGCTCAAAATACAAAATTTGCAAGGGAGCTTGCAAAATTTCTTTCTTCAAAAGGCAATCCATCGTTTTTTGCCGATAGGGGAGAAGGTATAGGGATTCCAAAAGAAAAAATCGATACACTCATAATTGTACAATTTGTTGGGCAATCATGCATATATTGAATTATTTTAAATTGAATTTTATTTCAAACCTAGTTCTCTAATCGTATTTCACCCCAGGCAGCCCCTGCCCACCGTCGGCAATAAACGCGTCGATCCGCTCCTCCAGCACCGGCAGGGGGACGGAGCGGAGCGACAGCACCACGTCGTGGAACTTGCGGATGTCGAACGCCGGACCCAGCTCCCGCTCCGCCTTGGCGCGAACCCGGCGGATGGTCATCTCGCCCAGCTTGTAGGCCAGCGCCTGCCCCGGCCAGCTGATGTAGCGATCGACCTCGGTCGCGACTTCGTGTTCGGACAGCGCCGTGCGGCTGGCGAGATAGTCCATCGCCTGTTCGCGGCTCCAGCCATAGTGGTGGATGCCGGTGTCGATCACCAGCCGCACCGCGCGCCACATCTCGTAACTGAGCTGCCCGAACCGTTCGTAGGGCGTACGGTAGATGCCCATCTCCTTGCCGAGGTACTCGGTGTAGAGCCCCCAACCCTCGCCGAAGCCGGAGAAATAGACCTGCCGCCGGAAGCGGGGCACTTCAGGCTGCTCCAGCGCAATCGCGGCCTGGAAGCTGTGCCCCGGGGCGCATTCGTGCATGGTCAGCGCGGGGATGTTGTAGAGCGGCCGCGCGGGCAGGTTCCAGGTGTTCATCTGGCAATATTCGAGCCCGCCCCGCCCGGCGGTGTAGAACGGCGCTATCGCCGGATCGACCTCGCGGATCGCAAAGCGGTAGCGTGGCAGGAACCCGAAGTAGTGCTTGAGCTCCCCGTCGACCCGCTTGGCAACGTAGGACGAGACACCCATCAGCTCGTCCGGCGTGCGGGCGACGAACTGCGGATCGGTGCGCAGGAAGCGGACGAATTCGGGCAAGGTGCCGGTGAACCCGGCTTCGGCCTTCACCTGCTCCATCTCGGCGGTGATCCGCGCGACTTCATCGAGGCCGATCTGGTGTATCTGCTCAGCGGTCAGGTCGAGGGTGGTGTATTCCCTGATCTGCTGGCGGTAATAGGCCGCGCCATCGGGAAATTCGCGCGCGCCGAGCGTGGTGCGGGTCTGCGGCAGGTATTCCTCGCGATAGAAGGCGAGAAAATCGCGGAACGCGGGGATGACCACGTTCGCGATAGTCTCCCGCCCCTCCGCCTGAAGCCGGGCCGCTTCCTTGTCAGAAATGCGTTGCGTCGGGATCGCGGCGAACGGCACCCAGAACGCGCTTTTCTCGGGCGTGTCGACCTCATAGGCGGCGAGCGAAACGTCACGCCCTTCCAGCGTCACCCGCGGCACGCTGAACCCGCGCGCCAGGCCTGCACGCGCATTGGCCTTGTGTTCGGCAAAGTAGCGGGGGATATCCCGCAATCGCGAGAGATAGCGCTCGTATTCGTCGACACTCTGGAACGGCCCGCGTGGGGCGAGATAGCTCCAGAAATTGTTGTCGCTGTCAAACGGCATTTCCCATTCGCGGAACTGCGCATCGCCGATCTCGGTTTCGAGCAGGTGGCGCAGCACAGCGGCATCGATCTTGCCTGCGGGGGTCAGCCCGTCCGTGCCAATCGCATCAAGCTCCGCCAGCCAGCCGCGCGCTTTCTCAGCCCGCGCCAGGTTCGCCTCGGGGGTGACCGAAGGATAGCGCGATCCGGCCTCGGCGCTGCCATCGGGCTGCTCGACACGGCCGGACTCGGCGATCTGGTAGGAGTGGTATGCATCCGCCAAGGCGGCGAGCCGCATGTCTGCATCCTGTGCCGACAGCGGACCTGCGAAAAACAGGGTGGCAAGAGCCACCTTCGACAGGAAAGCAGCCCTCATCCCCTAGTCCTCCCGGCTCAGTCCGGTTTCTTCGCGACGCCGACCATAGCCGGGCGCAGCAGGCGGTCCTTGATCATGTAGCCGGCCATCATTTCCTGCACCACCGTGCCCGGTTCATGCTCGGCGGTCGGGATTTCGAGCATCGCCTGATGCTGGTTAGGGTCGAGCGGCAGGCCAACCGATGCGATCCGCGTGACGCCATGCTGGCCGAACACCTTCTCCAGCTCGCGCTGGGTCGCTTCGATGCCGGTGACGAAGCCCTTCATCTTCTCGTCCTCGCGCACTTCGACCGGCAGCGCGTCGAGCGCGCGGGCGAGGTTGTCGGCCACCGACAGGATATCGCGCGCGAACCCGGTCGCGGCATAGGCGCGCGCGTCCTGAATGTCCTTTTCAAGGCGCCGCCGCACGTTCTGCGTATCGGCCTTGGCGTAGAGCACTTCCTGCCGCGCCGCATCAAGGTCGGCCTTCAGCGCCGCCAGCGCCTCGGCCAGGCCTTCGCCCGCTTCCTCGCCTTCGCCTTCCTTGTCGAGCATGTGCTCGGGCACGCCTTCAAGTTCCTTTTCAACGGCTTCGTCCTGCGGCCGCTTATCGTCGTCGCTCATGATTTTCCGTATCTATCCGATGATCTTGCCCAATGACCGGGCGGTGAAATCCACCATGGGGACGACGCGCGCGTAATTCAACCGCGTCGGGCCAATCACCCCCAGCACGCCGACCACCCGGCCCTCGCGGTCACGATAGGGCGAAGCGATCACGGACGAGCCTGACAGCGCGAACAGCCGGTTCTCGCTGCCGATGAAGATACGGGTCGCCTGCGCCTCGCGCGCGGTCTCGAGCAATTCGGCGACCGACTGCTTGTTTTCGAGATCGTCGAGCAGCGAGCGGACCCGCTCCAGATCCTCCAGCGCGCTGGCATCGAGCAGGTTGGCCTGCCCGCGCACGATCAGTAGCGGGCGCCTGGCGGTATCCTCGGTCCAGACCGCGAGGCCGCGCTCGACCAGGTCCTGACTGGCCTTGTCGAGCGCCGACTTGCCCGCGGCAATCTCCGCGCGCATGGCCGCACTCGCCTCGGACAGCGTGCGGCCCAGCAAACGCGAGGTGATGTAGTTGCTGACCTCTTCGAGCAGGTGCGCCGGCGTATCGCCGATTGCGATCACACGGTTCTCGATCCCGCCGTCCTCGCCAACCAGCACCGCCAGCGCCCGCCCCTGCCCCAATGGCACGAGCGTGATCTGGGCGAGTCGCGGTTCGCGGCTCGGCACCATGACCATGCCCGCCGCCCCGCTCAGGTCGGAGAGCATCGCGCTCGTCGCCTCAAGCGCCTGTTCGATCGGACCGGATTTTTCCAGCCGCGCCTCGATCGCCTCGCGCTCGGCGCGGGTCGGTTCCGCGACCTGCATCATCCCGTCGACAAACAGGCGCAAGCCCGTCTCGGTCGGCAGCCGCCCCGCGCTGGTATGCGGCGCGGCGAGCAGGCCGACGGCCTCGAGGTCAGCCAGCACCGAGCGAATGGACGCAGGAGAGAGGTTCAGCCCGCCATCGTTCGCCAAAGTTTTTGACCCGACCGGCTGCCCGCTTTCCAGATAGCCCTCGACCACCAGACGAAAGATCGCCCGGGCACGGTCGGTCAGTTCGGTGACGGGTGGGGTGGTCATGTGCATTAGCTAGCCACTCTCGGGCACAAATCCAATTTCCGTTCGTGCTGAGCTTGTCGAAGCACAGTTTTTTCTTCAAGCGCAGCGGCAGAAGCAGGACAGCCCTTCGACAAGCTCAGGGCGAACGGATCCTGGAACAGGAGTATTTATGCGACCTTCCGGCCGCGCGCCCGACGAGATGCGCGCTATCACCATCGAAACCGGTTTCACCAAGCATGCCGAGGGTTCGTGCCTGATCAGCTTCGGCGAAACGCGGGTGTTGTGCACCGCCAGTGTCGAAGACCGGCTCCCGCCGTGGCTGCGCGGCAAGGGCGAAGGCTGGGTCACCGGCGAATACTCGATGCTCCCCCGCGCCACGCACACCCGCGGCCAGCGCGAAGCGGCCAAGGGCAAGCAGAGCGGGCGGACGCAGGAAATCCAGCGCCTGATCGGCCGCTCCCTGCGCGCGGTGGTGGACCTGAAGAAGCTCGGCGAGCACCAGATCACGCTCGATTGCGACGTGCTGCAGGCCGATGGCGGCACCCGCACCGCTTCGATCAGCGGCGCGTGGGTTGCGCTGCGACTCGCGGTCAATGGGCTGATCGCAAAGGGCGCAATCAAGGAAGACCCGATCACCGCCAAGGTCGCAGCGATTTCCTGCGGGATCTATCAGGGCACCCCGGTGCTCGATCTCGACTACCCGGAAGACAGCAGCGCCGATGCCGATGCCAACTTCGTGCTGATCGAAGGCGGCAAGATCGCCGAGGCGCAGGCCACTGCCGAAGGCGCGCCCTATGACGAGGAAGGCTTCCTGCGCCTTTTGCGCCTGGCCCAGATCGGCTGCGCGCAGATATTCAAGGCGCAGGAAACGGCGACACGATGACACGACGCCTCGGTTCCGGAACGCTGGTGATTGCCACGCACAATGCGGGCAAACTGAAGGAAATCGGCGCGCTGCTGGAGCCGCATGGCGTCAAGTGCATCAGCGCCGGTTCGCTCGGCCTGCCCGAGCCGCCGGAAACCGGGACCACCTTTGTCCAGAACGCGCTGATCAAGGCGCGGGCGGCGGCGGAGGCGTCGGGGCTTGCTGCGCTGGCCGATGACAGCGGCCTGTCGGTCGATGCGCTGGGCGGCAGGCCCGGCGTCTACACCGCCGACTGGGCCGAACGGCAATGGTTCGAAGGCGATCCGGGTCGTGACTGGTACATGGCCATGGGCAAGGTTGAAGGGATGCTGCAACAGCTCGGCCCCGAAACCGACCGCAGCGCCGCGTTCCACTGCGTCCTCGCGCTGGCCTGGCCCGATGGCGAACACGCGGTCTACGAAGGCGTGTGCAAGGGTGCGCTGACCTGGCCCCCGCGTGGAACGATGGGCTTCGGTTATGATCCGGTGTTCGTGCCGACAGGCAGTGACCTGACCTTTGCCGAGATCGATCCCGCCGAGAAGCACGCCGTCAGCCACCGCGCCGATGCCTTCGCCAAGCTGGTGGCGGAGCAGTTCGGCGGCTAAAGTCCGGCCCATGGCCCGCGCGCTCTACATCCACTGGCCGTTTTGCGCCCGCAAATGCCCCTATTGCGACTTCAACAGCCATGTCCGCGAGCGCGTCGACCATGACCTGTGGCGCGAAGCAATGCTGGCGGACATGCGCCACGAAGCCAGCCTTGCTGCTGGCGAGCCTTTGGAAAGTATCTTCTTTGGCGGCGGCACCCCCTCGCTCATGCCACACGCGCTGGTCGAGGCGTTGCTGCGCGAGGCCGAGAACCTGTGGGGTTTTGCTCCCGGCATAGAGATCACGCTGGAAGGCAATCCGTCCTCGGTCGAGGCAGCGAACTATGCCGATCTTGCTGCGGCGGGCATCAACCGCGCCTCCCTCGGCCTGCAATCGCTGGAGGACGAGGCGCTGCGCTTCCTCGGTCGACTGCATGATGCGCGTGAAGGGATCGCCGCGCTCGAGGTCGCGCAGAAGCATTTTGCTCGGGTCAGTTTCGACCTGATCTATGCCCTGCCAGGCCAGACGCCGGAGCATTGGCGCAGCCAACTGGAACGGGCGCTGGCGTTCGGCACCGGGCACCTGTCGCTCTACCAGCTGACGATCGAACCCGGGACGCGGTTCGAGACCGATGTCCGCCTCGGCAAGCTCACACCAATGGGCGAAGAACAGGCGGCCGATCTCTACGAGCTGACGCAGGAGATCACCGACAAGGCCGGTCTCCCCGCCTACGAAGTCAGCAACCATGCCCGGCCCGGCGAGGAAAGCCGCCACAACCTCACGTACTGGCGCTATCGTGATTACATCGGGATCGGCCCCGGCGCGCACGGGCGGCGCGGGGGTTGTGCCACCTTGCGCCACAAGAAGCCGGAAAACTGGCTCGATGCCGTGGCGAAGACAGGCAATGGCCTGTCAGGCGTGCACCCGCTGGGCAATCGCGAACAGGCCAGCGAAGCATTGATGATGGGGCTGAGGTTGGCCGAAGGCGTGGATCTGGCCGATTTGTCACAACGGTTTGCCATTCCGGTGGACGAGCTGATCGAGTGGAAGCGGTTCTATTTCCACGCCGGGTTCGATCTCGTCTTCAAGGACGGAGACCGGATCATGGTCACGCCGCGCGGGATGCCGTTGCTCGATGCTCTGCTTGGCGTGCTGATCCCGGAAGGCCTCGTGCTGGGATGAGTGCGGCGGACCTGCTCGAGGCGTGGCACACCCACCTGACCGCCGACCGGCGCCGGTCCCCGCATACCGTTCGGGCCTATCTCGCCACGGCCAACCGGCTGCTGCAAGGCAGCGGGATCGCGGCATGGGAAGACGTCGCCCGGCTCGAAGGGCCAGCCTTGCGCAAGCAGCTCGCCGCCCGCCGCGCCGACGGGATCGGCAATGCCAGCACCGCGCGCGAGCTGTCCGCGCTCAAGGCGTTTGTCACGTTCGCCCGGCAACAGGCCGGCGCCCCCGATGCCCGCGCCCCGCGTCTGCGCGGCCCCCGGATCAAGAAAGGCCTGCCGCGCCCGGTCACACCCGATGAAGCCCTCAATGTCGCTGACCTCGTTTCGGGCCTCGCCGCCGAGGACTGGATCGGCGCACGCGACCGGGCCGTGCTGTTGTTGCTTTACGGCGCGGGAATGCGGATCGCCGAAGCGCTTGCCCTGCCCGCTTCCGTCCTGCCTCTAGGCGAAACGCTGGTGGTGACCGGCAAAGGCAACAAGCAGCGGGTCGTCGCAATCCTGCCGGTGGTGCGCGAAGCCGTGGCCGCTTACACCGCGCAATGCCCCTGGCCGCTCGTGCCCGACCAGCCGCTGTTTCGCGGGGCCAAGGGCGGAGCGCTCAATCAGGGCATGGTCCAGCAGGCCATGGCCAAGGCGCGCGCCGCGCTGGGCCTGCCGGCAACCGCGACACCGCACGCGCTGCGCCACAGCTTTGCCACGCACCTTCTCGGCGCGGGTGCGGACCTGCGCAGCTTGCAGGAACTGCTCGGCCACGCCTCGCTTGGTTCGACCCAGATCTACACCAAGGTCGATGCCGCGACCCTGCTTGACACCTACCGCAATGCGCATCCGAGGGAGCGGGGTTAGGCCTGCTCAGACAAACAGTGCGATGCCCACCCCGGCGAAGGCAACGACAATTGCGATACAATAAAGCCGGAAGGTGGTGTCGTAATGGGCGGCAGCCGCTTCGCTCGGCAAGCGCGCATCGAGCAGGCGGAACAGGACCAGCGACATCAAGGCGATCGCCAGCAGCAGCGGGATCGCCACGGCATAATCGGCTGTGGTCATCAGCGTGTCGCCATCGCTGTCTTCCGTCGCCCATCCGGCGAGAAAATTCAGCAGGAAGCCCATGATGATGCCGAGCGAGGTCACCATCGGCTGGCGATAGGGCGCAGCATCGCGCGGGCTGGCGGGATCGCTCACTTAAGCCTCTCCTTCAAGAATTGCGCGCGCCACCGCGCGGCCGCTCAGCAGCGCCCCATGGACCGTGCCGGGGTAGTCGACACTCTGCGCCTCCCCGGCGAAATGGAGGCGGCCGTGTTCGCTCTGCGCGAGCGCCTTGCGGTCATCCGGGGTCGAGCCGGTCGCGTAGAACGAGTACGACCCTTTCGCGAAAGGGTCGGCCCGCCAGCGGGTGTGCTGGCTGGCAACCGGATCGGGGATCCCCTCGCCGAACATGGTGCGCGCCGTCTGCATGATCCTGGCGACTGTCTCGCTGTCGTCGAGAGCTTCGATGGCCTCGGCATGGTCCGCCGCGCTGAACACGAGCAGCACCGGCGTATCATCGACTTTCGCCAGGCTGACCCATTCCGACCATTCGCCTTTGCGGGCAGAGAGAAATTCGTGCCAGTCATACTCGGCCGGCCAGAACACGCGATCAAACCGCAGCCAGTGCTTGTTGAGCAGCCCCATGCCCAGCCTGCCGATGGCAGTCTGCTTGGCCTCGCCCAAAGGCGGGTCGAACGCGATCTTGCCCGCTTTCAGCACGCCCAGCGGAGCGGTAATGACCGCGTCGTCTGCGCTGAGCACCTCGCCGTCGGCAAAGGTCAGGGTCACACCGTCTTCCCGGGTCACGACCGATTGCACCACTTTGCCCCGGCGGATATCGAGCCCTGCTGCAAGATGGTCGATGATCTGGCCGTAACCACGCGGGAACAGCGCGTCCTCGCCTTTGCCTTCCTTGCCCCCATCCACCCACCAGGCGGACAGCTGATCTGCGGGCCCCGAATACTCCTGCTCGTAGGAAGAACTGAGGTGGAAATCGAGCTGGGCTTTTTGCGCAGGGGTTAGCCCGCGCGAACCCGCAACCGCCTCGACCGCCGCCTGCAACGAAATGTCCTTCTCGCCGCGTTCGGCCCGGCTACGCGCCTTGTCGACTAGGCCTTCCGCCCAATCCGCGCCAGCATCGCGTACGCCCAGAGCGCGCAAGGCGGGGTCGATATGGAGGGTTGCGCTGTCATAGCTGGTGATGACCGTGGCCGCTCCTGCCTCGCGGGCCAGAGTGGTGAGCGGATTGCCTTCGATCCCGTGGATCCATGACGCTCCGAGATCTATCGGAAGGTCAGGCCAGGCGCGGCTGGTATGGATCCGGCCGCCGATCCGTTCGCGCGCCTCGACGACCACCACATCGCAGCCACCCCTGGTCAGATCGCGCGCCGCAGCCAGTCCGGCAATCCCTGCCCCGACGACCACGACCTTGCGACCGGGGGTGTTGCAGGCCGACAGGCCGGGCATGGCGGCTGTGGCCATGGTTGCGGCGAGCATGGTCCGGCGGTCAAGCATGCTCAGCCCCTCAGCGCTCCGCCAGCCGCGCTTCGATCGCGTCCCAGATCATCCCCGGGGTATCGGTGCCGTTGAAGCGGTCGATGGCAACGATCCCGGTCGGTGAGGTGACGTTGATCTCGGTCAGGTACTTGCCGCCGATCACGTCGATGCCGACGAAGATCAGGCCCAGCCGCTTGAGCTCAGGCCCCATTGCCGCGCAGATTTCCTCCTCCACTGGCGACAGCGTAGTCGCTTCGGCATAGCCGCCGACTGCGAGGTTGGAGCGGAACTCGCCCTCCCCCGGTTTGCGGTTGATCGCACCAGCCACCTCGCCATCGACCAGCACGATCCGCTTGTCGCCCTGCGCCACTTCGGGGAGGAAGGGCTGGACCATGTGCGGCTCGGGCCAGGTCTGGTTGAACACCTCGAACAGGGCAGAAAGGTTCTCGCCCGATTCCGGCACCCGGAAGATCGCCTTGCCGCCGTTGCCGTGGATCGGCTTGACCACCACCGAGCCGTGGCGCTTCATGAAGGCGCGGACCTCGTCAGCCGAGCGGGTGACCAGCGTCGGCGGCATGAACCGGCGATAGTCCAGCACCATGACCTTTTCCGGCGCATTGCGGACAGAGCGCGGGTTGTTGACCACCAGCGTTTCGCGCTCGATCCGCTCGAGCAGGTGGGTCGCGGTAATGTAGCCCATGTGGAACGGCGGGTCCTGCCGCATCAGCACGACATCGACATCACGCCCCAGATCAAGCCGCCGCGCCTCGCCTTTCTCGAAGTGGTCGCCTGCAACCGGCTGCACCCGCACCGGATGCGCCATGGCGTGGAGCCGGTCATCCCCGTCCAGCGTCAGCGCGCCGACATCGTAGTGGAACACCTCGTGCCCGCGCGCCTGCGCCGCAAGCATCAGGGCAAACGACGAATCCCCCGCGATGTTGATGGTCTCGATAGGGTCCATCTGGACCGCGACACGCAGGGTCATCCGTTCTTCCTCAAGGTTGCCAGGCGTTGACGATGTGGCGCGGGAACGTGCCGGGCGCAAGCAGCAGCACGTCGATCCGGATGTCCTCGCCGTCGGTGGCATATTCGTGCGCGACGGCCTCCGCCGCCGCTGCGACGCGCGACAGGCGGCGCTCGTCGATAGCGTGGTCGAGTTCGTCCGCGCTCGCCCGCCACTTCACCTCGACAAAGGCGACAGTCTTGCCGCGTTTCACGATCAGGTCGATTTCGCCGAGCGGGGTCTTGCGACGCCTATCCAGCACCCGCCAGCCCTTGACTTGCAGCCACAGGGCCGCCCGGTCCTCACCCTTGCGGCCGTGCTCCTCAGCAACCTGTCGCTTCATTCGCGCCCCAGTTCCATCGCGCGTTGATAGAGCGCCTTGCGGTCAAGCCCGGTCGCTCGGGCAACCTGCGCTGCCGCCTGCGACGGTTTCAATTCCGCCAAGGCCTCACGCAAAAGCACATCGGGATCGACTTCAGCCGACACGCCTTCCAGCGGCGGACCGACCAGCAGCACGATCTCCCCCTTCGGCGGGAAGGCGCGATAGTGCTCCGCCAGCCCGGTCGCGGAGCCGCTGCGGGATTCCTCGTGAAGCTTGGTCAGTTCGCGCGCCACGCTCACTTCGCGGCCCGGCATGGCGCGGGTTATGGCATCGAGCGATTTCAGCAGTCGCGGCCCGGTTTCGTAGAACACCAGCGTCGCAGGCACGCCTGCAAGCCCGGCCAGGCAATCGAGCCGGGCCTTGTCCTTCACCGGCAGGAACCCGGCGAACAGGAACCGGTCATTGGGCAGGCCCGACAGGGTCAGTGCAGTGATCGCCGCACAGGCGCCCGGCAGGCTGGTGGTCGCGATTCCCGCCTCGCGCGCCTCGCGCACCAGTCGATACCCCGGGTCGGAAACCAGCGGCGTGCCCGCATCGCTGACCAGCGCCACTGCCTGATCGCGCATCATTTCGACCAGGCGCGCCCGCGCCTCAGCATCGCTGTGATCGTCATACCGCCATAGCCGGTTCGACAGGCCAAGGTGCTTGAGCAGCTTGCCGGTTACCCGGGTATCTTCGCACGCCACCACGTCACACCGCCGCAAGGTGTCGATTGCCCGCACGGTCATGTCACCAAGATTGCCAATCGGAGTCGCGACTATATAGAGGCCCGGAGAAAGCCGCATATCGGAGGGGTGCTGCGCCACGCATGCATCCTTGGCCACGCATTCGGGGAGTCGCAAGCATGAACATTTGGAAATCGGGCCGCCGGGCCTTTGTCCTTGCCGGGGTTACGGCGCTGCTGTCAGCCTGTCAGGTGATCCCCAAGACCCCGACCGTCGACAACCGCCCCGCCCCGGACACGACGCCGAGCGCCGATGTGCTCCCGACCGACGAGACCCGACACCGCATTGCCTTGCTCGTCCCGATGAGCGGCGAGAACGGCGCGGTAGGCAGCTCGATTGCCAATGCATCGACCATGGCCCTGCTCGACACCAATGCGGATAACCTGCGTATCACCACATACGACACGACCACCGGCGCGCGCGATGCGACCCGGCGGGCGATTGCCGATGGCAACAAGCTGATTCTCGGCCCGCTCATGGGTGACGAGGTGGCGCAAGTGGTGGCCGAAGCGCGCCCTGCGCGGGTCCCGCTGATCGCCTTCTCCAACGATCCCTCCATCGCCGCGCCGGATGTGTTCATCATCGGCAACATTCCCGACCAGTCGATCGAACGCACCGTCGCCTATGCCCGCGAACGCGGCTCGGGGAGGTTCGCAGCGATTGTGCCCGCCGGCGAATACGGACGCCGGGCGGAGGCCGGGCTGCGCTCTGCAATTCTGGCGAGCGGCGGCGAGCTGGTCGCGATCGAGAGCTATGACCGTGGCAACACCTCGATCGTCAGCGCCGCCCAGCGGCTAAAGCAAAAGGGCGGTTATGATACCGTCCTCATCGCTGACAGCGCACGGCTGGCCGCCCTGGCCGCTGGCGAGCTCAAGCCGCGCGGCACCGGCGCGACCCAGCTGATCGGCACGGAACTGCTCAGCGGCGATGCTACCGTCACCCGCAACACCGCTCTGCGCGGCACCTGGTACTCGGCCGTGTCCGACACCCGCTTCAAGCGGTTTTCGGACACCTATACCCAGCGTTTCGGCGGGGCGCCC